>JALSSK010000219.1 GCA_026984335.1 Rhodothermales bacterium | reverse complement strand
TGACACCTCCCGAGCCTAACAGAGAACAATGAAGACGAAATAAAATTAAGCGCAAACAGGGCCAGTTTCAATGGAGCCACTGCCGCTGTGACCGGAGCGGTGATCTTCACTTCCCGATGCAGAAGCGGGAGAAGATCTGGTCGAGGACGTCCTCGTTCGTGATCGCGCCGGTGATCGCGCCGAGTTCGTGGAGGGCGATGCGGAGGTCGAGCGCGAGGGCGTCGCCGGAGGCGTCGGCGGCGAGGGCGCGGCGAGCGGCGCGTACGGCGTCGAGGGCTGCGCCGAGGTGCGCGCGATGACGCCGGTTCATCACCACGGGCGAGGCGTCGGCGCGGCTCAACCCGTCGGCGACGGTCTCCACGAGCGTATCGACGAGCGCTTCGAGCGCGGCCGGGTCCGCGACGCCTTCCCGCGCCGAGATCGGGAGAAAGCTCGTCTCCATACCTTCCGGCGGGGAAGCCTTTCCGGGGACGAGGTCGCGTTTGTTGCCCACGAGGAGGACCGCAAGGCCGGAATGCGACGCCGAGAGCGAACGGAGGAAGGCGCGCTCGTCGTCGTCCATGCCGCGCGTGAGGTCGTACACATAGAGGAGCACATCGCCCGTCTCGATGGAGCGGCGGGCGCGACGCACGCCTTCGGCTTCGATGGCGTCGGCGGCCGCGCGAAGCCCGGCGGTGTCGACGAAGCGAAAGCGCAGCCCCCGGATTTCCGCCTCGGCCTCGATCTCGTCGCGCGTGGTGCCGGGCGTGGCGCTGACGATGGCGCGATCCCGCCCGAGGAGCGCGTTCAGAAGCGTCGACTTGCCCGCATTGGGCCGCCCGCCGATGACCACGCGCACGCCGTCGCGGAGCAACACGCCGAGCTGATACGAGTCGAGGAGCTCGGCGAGCAACGACTCACTGTGTTCGAGCAGCCGTTCGAGGCGTCCCCGGTCGGCAAAGGCGACGTCTTCCTCGGCGAAGTCGAGTTCGAGTTCGACGTACGCGCACAGCTCGAGCAGTTCGTCGCGGAGGCGGTCGAGGCGTTCGGAGTACCGTCCCTGAAGGTGCGCGAGGGAGACGCGGTGCGCGAGCGTGGAGGAGGCATGGATCAGGTCGGCGACGGCTTCGGCCTGCGCGAGGTCGAGCTTGCCGTGGAGGAACGCGCGCTGGGTGAACTCGCCCGGCTCGGCCATGCGCGCGCCGTGGGCGAGGAGGCTCGAAAGGATGAGTTGGGGCGCAAAGTCGCCGCCGTGACACGAGACCTCCACCACGTCTTCGCCCGTGGCCGAGCGCGGCGCGCGAAACACCGTGACGACGACCTGATCGATGGGGTTTCCGTCCGGGCCGAGAAGGTAGCCAACATGCGCCGTGTGCGAATCGACCGCCGCGAGGTCGCACCCCCGAAAGCACGCATTGACGACCGCGACGGCTTCCGGGCCCGAGACCCGAAGGACCGCGAGCGCGGCGCGGCCCCGCGCCGTGGCTGGCGCGGCTATCGTATCCTCAGCGCCTCTCATCTCGGATCCGAGTCATGGCATTCGGTACGCCGCGGCGTTGCTTCCCGACGACGGCCACGGTCAAGCGGCGGCGTCACGAGCGGATCTTTTTCCCGCCCTTCCGGGACGCAGCGCGCTTGCCCCCGGCTTTGACGGCCTTCTTCTTGCCCGCGCCATTCTTGCCTTGCGCGGCCTCGGCTTCGGCTTTCTCATGAATCGACTTGTTGATGTACTTCTGCTGGATGGCCGTCAGCACATTGTAGCACAGATAGTACAGGCTCAGACCCGAGGCGAATTTGTTGAAGATGCCGAAAATCATCACCGGGAAGAGGTAAGTGAAGATTTTCGCCTGCGCATTGGACGTGGTGGGCGACGTTTGCATGCGCATCTGCACGACCATCGAAAGCCCCATGAGCAGCGTGAAGCCTGCCACGAAGTTGCCGTAGAGCGGGATGGTAAAGGGCAGGTGGAGGATCACGTCCGGAGCGGAGAGATCATGCGCCCAGAGGAAACCCTGCTGGCGGATCTCGATGGCCTGGGGAAGGAACTGCCACAGCGCAATGATGATCGGGTACTGCAGAAGCATCGGAAGACAGCCGCCGAGCGGATTGACGCCCGTCTCCTTGTACATCTTCATCATGGCCTCCTGCTGCTTCGCAGGATTGTCGGCGTACTTCTCCTTGATGGCCTCCATCTTCGGCTGAAGCTCCCGCATCTTCGCCATGCTCTTGTACGACGACTTCGTCAGCGGGTAGACCAGCAGCTTGATCAGAAACGCCATGATGATGATGACGAGCCCATAGTTCGGAAGCACCGAGCCGAGCAGGTCGAACACCGGGATGAACACGAATTTCGCCAGGGGGCGCGTGATCCACTCGAACGCATCCCACCCGTAATCGACCATGTCGTAGAGGTCGCGGTCGTACCTGGCGATGCGGAGGTAATCGAGCGGGCCGATGTAGAGGATGAAGGAGTCGGGCTCGGCCGTCGGCGGCGGCATGAGCAGGCTCAGGGTGTAATCCTCCTTGAGCGAAGGCGTGTTCGGCTCCCCGAAACGCTCGCCGATCAGTTCGGCGCCGCGCGCCTGCTCCGCCGGCATCATCACCGCCGTGAAGTACGTGTTTTTGACGGCCACCCAGTCCACGGAGCCACGGAGGGTCTTCTCTTCGTAGGCATCGGAGGAGAGATCGATGGACTCCACCTCGCCGCCGCTCCGGGCATGTGCGCCCGAACGCCGCGCCTCCTGCTCGATGTTGGCCTCAGTGAACGGCACCCCGCCGGACCACATGAGCTCATAGCCCCGGTTCGTCGCGAAGGACGCCGCGTTCTCCTGACGCACGGCCAGATCGACCTCGTAATTGTCCGGGTGGAACGTGTACGTCTGGACGATGCGCCCTTCGCCCACCTGCGTCGAGAAAGCGAGAGTGGTCAGGCTGTCGGAGACCACGATCCGGTCGGCGGAGGCGCTCGGCTCGAAGTAGAGATTGCGCGTATCGACGACGCGGCTGTGGGGGGTGGTGAAGACGAGCGAAAGCGCGCCCGCCTTCGTCGTATCGACGATCTGCACGGGGGCGCCGGTGTCCGCCCGTTTGTACGCTTTCAGTTTGAACGAGACGAGCGTGGCGCCCTTCGTCGAGAGCCGCGCCTCATACAGATCCGTCTCCACCGTGATGAGGCGCTCTTCGCCTTCGGCGACCCTGATGAGCGTCGTGTCGATGGCTTCCGCCAGCGGGTCTCGGGCAGGTTCGAGAACCGGGGCCGTCTGCCTGATCGTATCCGGCGGCGGCTCCGTGGCGGTGGTCAACGTATCGCCTGCCGGCGCTTCGCCCGGCGGAGGCGGCGTCGGCGACAGCCACGTCAGCCACACGATCATGATGAGGGCAATGAGAATGGTGGCAATGACGACGTTTCGATCCACGGTCGATGCTCCGGCAAGAGGAGTTGCCTAAGGCAAAAAGAATGAGCGTTTTAGGCGGCTTTCGGAATGGCGGAGAGTACGGAAGGAGCCTTCGGCTGTTCCGGGCTCATGGAAGTTTCACGGCCTGTTTTCAGGTGGGGAAGAGGCGCTCAGACGCCGGGCCAGGCGTCGCAGCGCTTCGGGCAAATCGCGGGGGATGCACGCGCGGCCCTGCTTCGGATTGCCCCGAAAGAGCACCATCACCGTGAGGGCGTCCGGGCGCTGCGAAAAGAGGTCTACCAGGAGGTGCTGATGAACCCGGTAGACCTCTCGCATGATCCTTTTGAGCCGGTTGCGCGTGACCGCCTTCCGCACGCCGCGTCCGACGGCAAAGCCCACCTGAACGGGGGCATCCGCGCCCGCCTCCTCGCGCGACGCCCTCCGGTAGATCAGCCGCACACACCCGACGGCGAGCGAGTGGACGTCGCGCCGGTTCCGGTCGAAGAGCGGCCGAATGAGCCGTCTATGCTTCAGCCGCATCCGGCGCGGGAACGTGTGCGCGCGCGGCGGGTGCTCCGGGGATCGGGCAGGCGAGGGCACGGCGGATTACTTGCCGCTCCGGGTGTCGGTGACGCTCAGGTTCTTACGCCCTTTGGCCCGGCGGCGCGCCAACACCCGTCGCCCGTTCTTCGATGCCATACGCGACCGGAACCCGTGCTTGTTCGCCCGCTTCCGACGGCTCGGCTGGTACGTACGTTTCATATCAACCTCAAAACGGTTTATCTTCCAAACAGAAGGCGCTCTTACCGCACGCCCGGAAGCAGGTTTCGGCCCCGGTTGCGGATTTCATCTTCCCTTCAGGCAAAGGCTGATTAAGATAAGGAACGTTTGGTTAAAAGCAACGTCGATACCTTGACTTTCATGCGAAGTCGAGCTAATATGACAGCCTGATCGCGGGAATAGCTCAGTTGGTAGAGCATCAGCTTCCCAAGCTGAGGGTCGCGGGTTCGAGTCCCGTTTCCCGCTCAACGACTTTGGATTTCAGAGCGCGGATCCCGAACCGAACGCCCACTCGGCCGCCGATCCGGACCTCTGAAATCCAAATGTTGTTTTGGGGCGGTTAGCTCAGTTGGTTAGAGCGCCTGCCTTACAAGCAGGAGGTCACTGGTTCGAATCCGGTACCGCCCACGGAAAAGCCTCGAAACCGGACCCTTCACCGATTTCGAGGCTCGTCTATTTTAGGAGGGCCACCGCCCTTCACCTGCCCTTCTCTCCCCCATGCTCACGGTCCCGACCACAGGTTCAGCGAGCCTGCGTGAATGGTGAGCCGCCCCTGCGAAACGAGCGCGGGAGGCGTATAGGCTTTGCGCGGCGAATCCGGAGGAGAGAGCGGCGATTCGGCGGAATCCGAGGCCTCGCGGCGCGAAGGATGCTCGGGATGCTCAGACGTGGATTTCATCGGAATGACCTTATCATGATTCCTGAAAACGATGACGGGGTGCGCGCGGCTCACTTGATCAAGAGCATACGACGCACCGAGACGAAGGCTCCCGCCTCGATCCGGTAGAGATAGACGCCGCTCGGCGCTTCGTCCGCCCGCCACGTCACCGTATGCGCGCCGGCGGGAAACGCTCCCTGGGCGAGCACCGACACCTCGCGACCGAGCAGGTCGTATACGGCCAGCCGCACCTCCGAAGCCTCGGGCAGCGCGAAACGGATCGTCGTGACCGGGTTGAACGGGTTCGGATAGTTCGGCTCCAGCGCGAAGGCGGTGGGGAGGGGCTCTTCGGTCCCGGTCGTCGCGGCGTGGAGGGCCAGCTGCGGGTCCACGTGGAGCGTGCGCGGCGTCGGGCATACGTCCGAGACGTCGAGGAAGAACGCCGAGCCGGCCTCTTCCGGCGCGCCGATGATGAGCTTCACCTCGGTGGCTTCTCCGCCCGGCGTCCCCGTGTAATCGAACCGCTCGAAGCCGCTGTTTTTCGACCCCGTGATCGAGCCCGAGCCGGTATAGCCGGGCAGCGACACGCCGCCGGCATCCCGCACGTCGATGAGCGCGATGTTCGAGGACGCGCCGAGGTCGAGCGCGAACGAGCCGAAGCCGACGCCGGAGGTCATCGGCACCTCGCCGAGGCCGCCGGAGAGCACCGTGATGGTGCCGTCCCACATCGGCACCGTGCCGGGATCGGAGCAGGCGTCGGGCGCGAGCGTCTGACCGGCGTTGACCGCGCCGGGGGAGTCGTCGCTCGGACCGGTCCACGTGAAGTCCGCGCCCGTCGAACCCGAGCCGGTGCGCTGAAGCGACGAGCCCACGGGCGTGCTGCCGCTCTCCGAGACGCCGACGTCGGCGCACGTCACACCGTCGGCCACGCCGCCCGATGCCGTGAACGTGCCCTCATAGCAGATGAACTCGATCAGCGTGCCCTGGTAATCGAGCGCCAGCCCGTCGGGAGCGCCGTTCTGGATGCCCGAGATCGCCTTGGAAAACACCGTGAAGCCGGCCGCGACGTCTCCACTCGTAAACGTATCCAAACCATGCGCGCCATAGCTCGAACTATTGTTTCCATTATAGAGTGTCACCGTGAAGTCGCCGAGCGCAAAACTCCCGGCGTCTTCGAGAATCACCTCGACGAACTCGCCCGTGTCTGCGCCTGCGTTATCATAATGAAACTCGTTGATCCAGGCATTCTGCGCCTGAACGGGCAGGCTCACAAGAAAAAGAAACGCGAGAATCGGCAGCCCTCTATACATCGACACTCTCCGGTTTTGTTACAAAAAACTCGTATAAATCGGCAAGAAAGGAAACGCGCGCCCTTCACTTCATTCACCGAAAAAATTCACTCCAACGAGCACGCCGTCCAATACTCGACAGGAATCAATGGTTTTCACTTTATATCAAACGCCCCTCCCTTTCATGATATTCCCTCTTATCATTTTATCTTAACATTTTACACATTCCCCTTTTGCCCCGGAGCCGCGGGCTCATGGAGAAAGATGCCCTGAGCGGGTCTTCTTCTCCAGGGGTTACGATGGGTTCTTCGCGGCCGGCGCGCCGTCAGGCTGCGGGCAAAAAGAGCGTTCGCAGGTTTAACCTTTTGCCGTGAGAACGGTATACCCCCGGGACATCCCTTTCCAGCCCTCACCCCAACGATGGAAAAGCCCCCCACCCAACAGGATACGTCCCCGAAATTCGGCCGGACCTTGATGGAGGACCTCCGCAGCGGCGACCTTCGGCGCTCGCTCCGGCACGATCTGCAGGAGACCTACCGGTTTTACCTCGACGACGCGAGCCGGGAAGAGCTCTCCACGATGGGAGAGGCGAAACGCTGGATCGTGGCGACGTGGTGGCTGCTCAAGAGCATGTTCTTCAAGCTCACGCCGGCGCGCCGCCTCTTCCTCGTGCTCAGCCTTTTCTTCGTGCTCAACGGTTCCACGGGCGATCCGGCTCAGCTCTATATCGGCTTCATCGTGCTGTTCTTCATCCTGCTCCTCGAAGTCAAGGACAAGCTGCTGGCGCAGGATGAGCTCGCGGCCGGACGCGCCGTGCAGCTGGCGTTGATGCCGGATCGCACGCCGTCCGTGCCGGGCTGGGAGGTGTGGCTCTTCACGCGCCCCGCCAACGACGTCGGCGGCGACATGGTGGACTTCCTCGAACACGAAGACGGGCGCCTCGGCCTCGGCCTCGGCGACATCGCGGGGAAGGGGTTGCCGGCGGCGCTTCTCATGGCGCAGCTTCAGGCGACGCTCCGCGCCCTCGCGCCCGGCTCCGACGCCCTCGCGAAGCTCGGAACGGAGCTCAACGCCATCTTCTATCGCGACGGGTTGCCGGGGCGCTTTGCCTCGCTCGTTTACCTCGAAGTGGAACCGAACGCAGGCGAAGTGCGCGTGCTCAACGCCGGGCACCTGCCGCCCATCGCCGTCCGTCTCGAAAGCATCGAGGAGATGCCGCGCGGCGCGCCCGCCCTCGGCCTGATGCCCCGCGTGAAGCACACCGAACAGCGCATCCACCTTGACCCCGGCGACTTCCTCGTCGTCTATTCCGACGGCGTGACGGAGGCGCGCAACGAGCACGGGTGGTTCTTCGACGACCACCGACTCCACGCGCTGCTTCCGGAACTTCGCGGACGCTCGGCGGAAAACGCCGGACGCCATATCCTCGACGCCGTCGACCGCTTCATCGGCGAGGCCCGCCCGCACGACGACCTCTCGCTCATCATCCTCAAACGCCTCGAATCGTGACGTCCGGCGGATCCGCCCTCATTTCCCGGAGGACTTCCGCCCCCCGACGCCGTCTCCATCCCCCCGCGGCGGCGCGTTCCGAACGTACGTCTCGAGCCAGCGGTTCGTCTCCCACAGCATGTGCAGAATCGACTCGCGGGCGCGATACCCGTGGCTCTCGTGCGGGAGCATGACGAGGCGCACCGTTTTGCCGAGGCCTTTGAGCGCGTGATAAAACCGCTCACTCTGCATCGGGAACGTGCCGGAGTTGTTGTCCGCCTCGCCGTGGATGAGCAGGATCGGCTCGTTCACCTTGTCGGCGTTCATGAAGGGCGACATGCGAAAGTACACCTCCGGCGCTTCCCAGAAGGTGCGCTCTTCGTTCTGAAAGCCGAAGGGCGTGAGCGAGCGGTTGTAGGCGCCGCTCCGTGCGATGCCGGCGCGGAAGAGGTCCGAGTGCGCCAGCAGGTTCGCCGTCATGAACGCGCCGTACGAGTGCCCGCCGATGGCGACGCGCTCGGGATCGACGACGCCGCGCCGCACGCCCTCCTCGATGGCGGCGCGCGCGTTCATGACGAGCTGTTCGACGAACGTGTCGTTCGGCTCCGCATCGCCCTCGCCCACGATGGGCATGGAAGCTCCGGCAATGACGGCATAGCCCTGCGTGACGTACGGCGCCGCGCCCCAGTAGCTGACGCGCTTGAAGCGATACGGCGAGGTGGCGACCTGCCCGGCGGCGGCGGCGCTCTTGAACTCGCGCGGATACGCCCACACGAGCGCCGGCAAGGGCCCGTCGCGCTCGGCGTCATAGTCCGCCGGGAGGTAGAGCGTCGCGCTGAGCTGAAGGCCGTCCTCCCGTGCATAGACCATGAACTCCTTCCGGATGTCCATCAGTTCGGGATAGGGGTGAGGGAAGCTCGTCAGCGCCGTGAGCGCACCGTCCCGAAGGCTTCGCGCGAAATAGTTCGGCGGCTCCGCGGCGGATTCACGGAGGGTCAGGAGCTTCGACGCGGAGGCATCGAGAAAGGTGAGGGGCTGCTCGTAATACGGCGCCTCGGAGCGGAAAAGCTCGTCCGTCGCGCCCGTGGCAAGGTCCATCTTCCGAACGAACGGCCGGTTTCCCTCGGGGGAGGCGCCGTTGCCGGTCAGAAAGATCGCGCGCCCGTCGTCCGCCGTGACGAGCGTGTGCGTGCCGCGCGCCGTCGCCGCCGTCATCGGGCGGCCGGGGTCGTTGTATCGATCCTCGGAGGAATAGTCCAGCAGCACGCGCGGCTCGCTCCCCGGCGCCTCGGGCCGGACGAGGTAGACCCGGCGGCGGCGCGTGGCCCACCACGACTCCGAGACGAGCGCGAAGCCGTCCTCGCTCCATGCGACCCCGGCAAAGCGAAGCGGCAGCGTGACGAGCGGCGTCGGCGCGGCGGAGAAGGGCGCCTCGAGCATGAAGACGCGGTCGCGGACGTCCGCCTCGGCACGGGCGTCGCCGCCGTCGAGCGCCTCCACCCAGTACAGCGTCGCCGGGGCGTCGGCGCGCCAGGCCACGTCGCGCACGCCCGTCGGGACCGAGCCGCGTCCGCGGGGCACCTCTTCGGCCAGCGGCAGGTCGGCGAGCGTCTTGACGAGCCTTCCGTCACGGTCGCGCACCTCGATGCGGCGAGGGAAGCGGTAGGCGGGCACCAGATACGAAAACGGCTCGTGGATCGTCTCGACGAGCACGTACCGCCCGTCCGGAGAGGGCATCGCCTCGGCAATGAGCCCCGGCTCACCGAGCGGCGTCACGTCGCCGTCGAGTGAGACGCGCACGACCTGCGAGGTCATGAAGTGGGTGAAGAGCGCTTCGTCATGCCGATCCTTGAGCAGATCCCGGTACGTCCGCACGGGCGCGGCCTTGCCCACGTTGTCCTGAACATCCGGCCCTTCGGGCACGAGCGGCGCGGGCGGCGGCGCCCCCCGCCCCGGCGGCACGGCGCGGACGATGAGCGCCTGGCCGTCGGAGACCCACGCGAACGGGGCGCCGTAATAGACGTTGTTCACCGCCACGTCCGCGAGCCGCCGCGCCTGCCCCGTTGCCGCGTCGGCCACGTACAGATCGATGCGGTCGAGGCCGCTCACGGTGAAGGCCAGGCGTCGCCCGTCCGGCGACCACGCCACGTCGCCGATGCGGGCCTTCTCGGGCAGCCCGCCGACGGCCCGCTCGCGCCCGTCGGCGAGCCTCCGGATCGTGAGGCGGTGGAAGGCGCGCGCCCGGCTCGGCCCGCTGTTGCGCGGGTTGATGCGCAACCCCGCCAGGCGGAGCTCCGGCTGCGCCAGTTCCTCGATCGACGGCAGGCTCGGCTGCTCCATCAAAAGCAGATGCGCGCGATCCGGGCTGAGACCGACCTGCGGCGTCACCGGCGCATCAACCAGGCGGGCCAGCGCCTCGGGCGGCGTCCGGTACCGCTCCTGCGCCGACGCCCCGGCGACGAGCCACCACAAACCCGCGAAAACGAGAAACAGCCGGGAAAAAGGGAGAAGACGGTTCATGACACGGAGAGGCTGAGTGAGGAGAATCCTGTCAGAGAACGCATCAGAGACGACGCATTCTCCACAATATAGAGAAAACACACCGGTTTGAAAGGAGAACGCAACCGAAGGGAACCCAGGCGAAAGAAGCCGCGCGCGGTCGAAGAGAAGTGCGGAAAGGACAAAAAAAGACATCCGGCCCCACCGCAAAGCCGGATGTCTTGATCTGAGCTACTACGTAACAACAGAAGATCCTGTCGTCGCGTGGGTCCAGTATCGGGATTGCCGCGGGAGAAATATGCCGGGCTTTCTTGAATTCGAATGTAGGGAAATGCCCCGCGTCCATGCCTCCTGCCGGGGTCTGGGAAAAAACCCCATGCCCGGTTGGGCCGAATCCCCATTTACGAACCGCTCCCTCCGGCGATATATTTATCACGCCCTGCAGATGTAGGGTAAGGGGGTTTCAATAATGGGTGATCGGAATGGGTTCGTCCTTCGGGGCGGACCCATTCTGTATTTTTATGAGGTTTGCGCCCCCGGTTCGGTCATCCCTAAAAAAACGCTCGCCGCGTTGCCGATGGACGGCATGCGACGAGCGTCATGCGGGAGGAGCGCAGGAAAAACAGCGGCACGTACGTCTCAGCGCGCCGGCGCGGGGAAGCCGCTCACGAGAAACCGCGCGGAGAGGGTGCGTACCGGCTCGCGGGTCGGTCGACGCCGCGCACGGGCGGGCGAGGCGTCACGTACATCCACGACCCCGATACCGGCTCCGGCTCTTCCTTCGACGCCGCCAGCGCCTCGCAGGCCATGTGGAGCCATTGGCGCGCGTCATCGTCGTGGAGCAGCGTGGAGAGCACGGCGCGGCGTTCGTCCTCGGGCAACGTGCCGGAGATAAAGGCCGCCATCGTATAGTCGTCGAGCGTCGTGGTCGTCGTCATCGAAAGATCCCTGAACGAAGGTGGATGGGAACCGGCAAAGCGCGCGAGGCGCGAGTCGTTTCGCAGGTATCGGCTGCTCCGCCGATTTCTTTAATCGAGGTCAACGAAGATGATGCCACACCCGCGAGACGGCTCCGGCGCGGTTTCTCGCCCGGATGCGCCGCCCGGCGTGCGGCAGTTTCGCCCGGGACGCGGCAAAGGCTGCCGCCGAGCCGCCATAAAAAAAGCGGCGGCCCCCTGTCGGAAGCCGCCGCCGTATCGGAAGCGAGAAGCGCAATGGCCGTCACTCGGAGCCGAGCACCGAGAGCCCCTGCTCGAAGACGATATCGACCGGGATGCCGGCCTCCGCGAGCCGGTCGAGGTCGGCCTGAAGCTCCGGACCCACCTGCGCATACTTTGCGACGAAGGCGGCCACGCCCTCGTAGTCGCCGTCCCCCTGGAAACGGAGGATCTTCTCCGAGAGCGCATTCATCGCGTCGGTCATCTTATCGAAGTTGACGCGGTATGTGCCCGTGTCGGCGTCGCGCTCGAACGCGCCCATCTCCTTGAAGAAATTGAAGCGGATCATGTTCGCCCGCCCGTGCGCGCTCGACGCGCCGAAGCGCACCGATCGGAAGATGCCGGCGAGGAAGGTCGCGTAATTGTCCATCAGATCCACGTCGAGTTCGCCCGCCTCCTTGAGCTTCGAGACCATGTACAGCCCGAGGATGTCCGCCTTGCCCTCTTCGAGCGCCGAAGCGTGCTCGCGAAGCGCCTGCCGCACGGTTCCCGCTCCGTCGAGCGTGTTTTTGATGCCGAGCCCGTGGGCCACTTCGTGAAACATCGTGTTGCCGAAGAAAGCGTCGAACGTGATGTGATCGCGCTGATCCTCGGCGATGAGCACATCGGCGATCGGCACGAGGATCTTGTCGAACTTGGCCCGCATCGCGTTTTTGAGCTGAAGCCGGCGCGTGCCCTTCTGAAGCTGCACCTCCTCGTCGTTCGGCAGGTTGATGGCGATGGTCTTCGAGCCGGCATTGCAGTCGCCCGCGTAATAGATCACGTCGTAGGCGTTGAGGTCGGACTCGGAGCCGGGCGTCTCCTGCTTGTACGCGGGCGGGACGGGCAGCCCCTCCTGAAGCATGGGCAGGAGCTGAATGTACCGGGCGAGGCGCTCGCTCCATTCCCGGTCCTTGACGAGCACGTACGCCTCCGCCGACGCCTTGTATCCGAAGAGCTGATCCTCATACGTTTCGATGGGGCCGATGACCACGTCGAGCGTGTTGTCCTTCATGTCCATCCACGCGAAGTCGCTCGGCTGATAGTCGCTGTTGAGAAGCGCCTCGGAGCGGAGTTCGAGGTAGTGTTTGAGGCCCGGCTCTTCGGCGAGCGCGGCGGCGGCGCGGAGCTGCTCGGAGGCCGCCTTCATGTGCGGCTCATAGGCCTCGTGATACGGCACGGGGCGGAGCTGCTCGTCCTCATCGCGCACGACCACCGTGTACAGACTCTTGAGATCCGGGTTCGCCTCGGCGGCGGCCTCGAACTCCTCCTTCGTCATGTTCTTCGGGTAAAAGTTCGCGCCCGGCGGCTTCGGCCCCACGCCTTCGACGAACGGCGCGTTGCCGTCGAGGCGGTCCCACGGCCCATAGTTGATCTCGGCGAAGCGTTTGAGCGCCGGGTCGTCGATGGAGGCGAGCAGCGCGTCCCGGTCGCCGTATGCCTGTTGCCAGAAGACGGCGTCCATCTCGTGGGCCGCGGCAATGAGGCGGGGGATCATCCGGCACTCGGCCTCGGAGAGCGCGCTCAGGTCGGTGGTCAACCGAAAGCTCGTGTACTTGGCGAGCAGCGCCTGCGCCTCGGGGCTGCCCTGCGTGACGTCGTACATACCGGTGGGTTCGGGAAGGTTTTGATCGGCGAGAAATTCCCGGCACGAGAACGCGTCTTCGGGAGTGTCTTCGGGGGGCGTCGCCTCGCAAGCGGCCAGCAAGAGCGCGCCGGAGAGACAAACCGTGCTGAGGAGATGCTTCATCATGAACGTCGGGGAATGAGGCGAAAACGTCGGGTGGGTGTGGGCAGATTACCGCCTCCGGAGCATCCTATCAAGGCCGAGCGAACGAAAACGCGGCAAACTCCGGAGGACGGCGCCTCACATCGACTCGAAGGTGCGCGGCAGGCTTTCGTCGGTCAGAATGACGAAGTCGCCGAGGCCGCCGTATTGCTTCGCGTCGAACGTGTGGAGGTCTTCGCTCGAACGCACGGCGATGTTGAGGATACGCACGCCGGGGCGGTATCGCCGGAGGTGATCCGGCGTGCCGACGCCCTTTTCGACGTGGAAGCCGCCGACCATGTGGAGCACGAGCGCGCCGGGATGCCGCGTGAGGTACTCGGCGATGGAGTAGGCCATCGTGGCGTCCCACAGCGATTGCGCGTCGAGCATGTGGCCCGAGGGCGCGTGCATGGGCGCGGCGGACTTCCCGGCGGTGCGGGCCGTATCCGCGGGCATGGTGTGGCGGGCGGTGTCGCGCATGGCCGCCATCTCCGCCATCGATGCCGCCATCAGACTGTCCCACTTTGCCTTGTACGCGGGCGTCGCCGGCGCGTACGGAAGCGGCGGAAGGTAGGCCTTCGCCCGGTCCGAGAGCGAGTCGAGCGAAGCCGGGCCGAGCCGGGTGACGCGATTCACGTACCGGCGCGGCGCGTTCGCCGCGATGACGTCGAGCCCATGCGCGCGGGCGAACTCGACGAGCGGCCGGTAGTCCGTCTCGTAATTTTTCCACGGACGGCTCTCGGCCCGAAACGTCTTCTCCGTGATGAGCCCCGCCAGATATTCGTCGAGGATGAGTTGCGTGTCGCGGGCGAACTGTTCGAGCGAGAGCGCCACCGGGCGCGTCGCGCCGTACCGCGCATACGCTTCTTCGAGCAGCCGCTTCTGAAGAAAGTGCGCCACCGGGTCGTTGTGCTCTTCGCCGACGAACACCACGTCGACCGTGTCCATGGCGGCAAAGACGTCTTCGAGCGTGGCGGGCGCGACGTCTGCCCGGTACACCCGGTAATGATCCGGCGTGATCTCGACCGAGTCGGCGGGCATATCCTGGGCAAAAGCGGACAAGAAGGGCGTCAGAAGAAGGGGA
>JALSSK010000218.1 GCA_026984335.1 Rhodothermales bacterium | reverse complement strand
AACCGGCGGCCTCATCCAGGCTCTCCCGGCTTTCCTCCGCGCGTTTTTCCGCTTCACGCCCCTGGCCCCGATCGCTCGACCTCACCACTCCCAACGACAGGACGCCCAGAACCAACTCCAGCATCGCCGGCAGGCCGCCGGCATCGAATAACTCTAACCAACTCATTGTAGTACGATACTGTACGACGATAGACGACGGGGCTTCCCGGGACGCACACACTCGAAAACAAACCGTCGTCCAAAAAATCCGATAAAAGCCAATCCTCTAACGATGGCGTTGAAGGACGGCGGCATGGCCCCTTCTTCATGCGCCGCGTGTCTTGCGAAACGGCCGCTCCACCGGGAGAGAAACGACAAACGCCGCCTCCCGCATAGCGCGCGACGCAACACCCGTTCCCGATGCAAACGCCCCGCCGAATCGGTGCAAAATATATCATAAAGCGCGACCATTCCACCTATCCGGCGTTCCGCAGTGGTTCCTTCGGCCGAGGCGCTCACGCGGCGCCGGCGCGTTCCTGCTCTTGGTATTGGAGCTCGTACAGTTTGCGATAGAGGCCCTCGAGCGCGAGCAGTTCCTGATGCGTGCCGCGCTCGCGGATCTTGCCTTTGTGCATCACCAGGATCTGCTCGGCGTGCTGAATGGTGGAGAGGCGGTGCGCGATGACGATGGACGTGCGTCCCTCCATCAGCCGTTCGAGGGCATTTTGAATGAGGTGTTCCGTCTCCGTGTCGACGCTCGACGTGGCTTCGTCGAGGACGAGCACCTCGGGATCGTAGACGAGGGCGCGGACGAACGAAAGGAGCTGCCGCTGTCCGTGCGAGAGCGACATGCCGCGCTCGCGCACGTCGTGCCCGTATTTTGCCGGCAGCCGGCGGATGAAGGCATCCGCGCCGATCATGCGGGCCGCCTCTTCCACCTTCGCCTGCTCGATGCGCGGGTCGTTGAGCGTGATGTTCCGTTCGATGGAGCCGGAGAAAAGGAACACGTCCTGCAGCACGAGGCCGATGTGCCGGCGGAGGTCGGTCTGCGCCAGACGTCGGATGTCCACGCCGTCGACGAGGATCTGCCCGCGCTGGGCTTCATAGAAACGCAGGAGCAGGTTGATGATGGTGGTCTTCCCCGCTCCGGTGGCTCCGACGATGGCGACCGTCTGCCCCGGCTCCGCAGTGAACGAGACGTCCCGGAGCACCCAGTCGACGCCGCCGTCCCGCCCGTCGCGCCGCGGGTCGTAGTCCGGCGGCGCGGTGTACGAGAACCACACGTTTCGGAACTCGATGCGTCCCTGCACCCGGTCGAGGCGCACCGGATGCTCCGGCTCGGGGAGCGCCTCGTCGCGGTCGAGGAGGTCGAAGATACGCTCGGCGCCGGCCATGGCGCTCTGAAGCATGTTGAACTGGTCCGAGAGTTTGCGGATGGGCTCGAAGAACTGGCGGGCGTACTGGATGAAGGCGATGAGCACGCCGAGCGTGAGCGTGCCCGTCATCGCGCTCACCCCGCCGAACCAGATGACCAGCCCGAGCGCCGTCGAGGAGATCAGGTCGATGGCGGGCCAGAAGAGGGCGAAGAAGAAGATCGTCCGGATGTGCGCGCGCCGGTGTTCGTCGTTGATCTTGCGAAAGCGCCGCAGTTCCTCGGCCTCACGGTTGAAGAGCTGCACGATGCGCATCCCCGTGATGTGCTCCTGAAGGAACGCGTTGAGGCGGGCCACCTGCTTGCGCGTCTCCCGGTACTGGTCGCGCACCCGCGCCTTGAACCACATCGTCGCCCAGAGCATGACGGGCATCACCGCGAGCGTCACGAGGGCGAGCCGCACGTTCAGGGTGAACATGAAGTACGCAATGAAGACGAGCCGAAAGAGGTCGCCGAGGATGGTGACGACGCCGCCGGAGAGGATCTGGCTGAGCGATTCTACGTCGCTTGTCACGCGCGTGAGCAGCCGGCCGAGCGGCGTCCGGTCGAAGAACCGGAGGGGTTGCCGGAGGATGTGGCGAAAGACCCGCGTGCGCAGGTCGTAGATGGCCTGCTGTCCGATCCACTGCGTCAGATAGGCATTGAGGAAGGAGAGCAGCCCTTCGGCGGCGAGCACGACGATGAGCCAGAAGATCATCCGGTGGAGCCCGTCGAGGTCGCCGGAGACGATGTGCCGGTCGATGGCAAGCTGGACGAGCTTGGGGCGGAGCGGACCGAGAAAGGCGACCGTCATCACGGAGATGAAGGCGAGCGCCACCCAGCCTTTGTAGGGCATCAGATACGTGACGATCCGCCGCAACAGCTTCCCGTCGAAGCCGGCGGCGACGTCCTCACCCGATGCTTTTCTCTTTGCTTTTTCCGCTGCCAAGTATCCGTTCGATCATGCCCGCCGAAACCCGCCCCGGGCGCTCGTTACCCCCGTTCCACCGATCCGCTCTCGAAAACGTATCGCCTTAACTCCTCAGCCGTCTCGGTGTTCTCAAAAACCTCCCGTGCTTCGGCCAGCAGCGGCTCGAGGTCGGCATACCGCGCGCTGAAGTGACCGATGAGGAGGCGCTTCGCCCCTGCCGCCTTCGCCACGGCGGCGGCTTCGCGGGCGGTGGCGTGCTTCGTCTCGAGCGCCCTTTCGAGCCGGTCCTCGGTGAAGGTGGCCTCGTGATAGAGCACGTCGACGCCGCGGGCCAGCAGACGGCCGCCCTCGCACGGGCGCGTGTCGGTCACGTAGGCAAAGGCCCGCCCCGGCTTCGGCGGCCCCACGACCTCCTCCGGCGCGACCACCCGCCCGCCCGGCAACGTGACGGCGCGACCGGCCTTGAGGGCGCGATAGTGCGCGTAGTCGGTCACCCCGAGCGCCCGCGCCTGCTCCACGTCGAGCGCGCCGGGGCGGGTCTTCTCCTCGAAGCGATAGCCCACGGTGAAGAGGCTGTGCTCCAGCGGCCGGGCCGTCACCACGAAGGCGTCCGTCTCATAGACGATCGCGCGCCCGAAGCCCTCGTCGAGCTCTACGAACTCGATCTCGAAGGGAATGCCGTTGCGGGCGAGCCCCGGCGTGGCGTGCACCGCCGCCGCGAGGCCCCTCGGCCCGACGATGCGCAGCCGCCCCTCGTACCGGAGCA
>JALSSK010000217.1 GCA_026984335.1 Rhodothermales bacterium | reverse complement strand
TCTGCTTGAGCAGGCGTGCGGCCTGCCATTTCGCGCCGCCGGCGAAGACGTCGTCGAGGCCGTCGCCGTTCACGTCGCCCACGGCGAGAGCCGGGCCTTCCGTCGAGAGGAGGTGCGGCATGAGCGGCTCGCGCGTGAAGTCGATGAACTGGTTCTCGCGGTGCCGATAGGGGAGGTCCACGGCGTCGGTCACGTCCTCGAAGAGCGGGTGGGCGGGGGTCGGCGGGGGATAGACGTAGACGCCGCCCGCCTCGGCCTGCCGGAGCGTGAGCACGCGGTCCGCGGCTACGTCCGTGAGCGTCTGAAAGCGGCGGTCGGGCCAGATCACCGTCAGCGTATCCACCACGGCGCTCGCGCCGAGGCCGAAGTGGAGGCGCGGATCGACCGAGGAGACCCACCCGCGCGTGGGCGACTGTTCGAGCATCTGCCGCAGACCGCCGTGCCGGACGATCACCTTCGCGCCGATGCCCATCGTGTTCGCCCCCTCGCCTTCGAGCGCCACCGTGAGGTAATGCCGGTCCGGAAGCTCGTTCGCGTGATTCTCATAGATCGACGCCGGCGCGTTCACGTTGTTGACCACGAGGTCGAGGTCGCCGTCGTTGTCGAGGTCGGCGTAGGCCGCGCCGTTCGAGAAGCCGGGCTCGCCGAGGCCCCATGCGGCGGCGCGGTTCGTGAACGTGAGGTCGCCGTTGTTCCGGAACGCATAGTTCGGGAGCGGGACGGAGGGCATGTGTTCGAGGAGGGCTTCGAGGACGGGGCGCGTGAGCGTGTCGCGGAGGACGGCCTGCACGCGGGGCTGGACGACGAAGCGGAGGTAGTCGCGGTCGTTCGGGCGGTGGAAGATGCCGTTCGTGATGAAGAGGTCCTTCCAGCCGTCGTTGTCGAGGTCGGCGAGGAGGGCGGCCCAGCTCCAGTCCGTCGCGGCGATGCCGGCATAGAAGCCGAGGTCGATGAAGCGCCCGCGCCCCACGTTGACCTGAAGCGTGTTGCGGGTGAACTGGTGGTGATAGCCCCGGTTGCGCTTGATGCGATAGACGTCGTAGCCCTCCGGCCCGACGGCGGTCTGGAGGATGTCCTCGCGCGCCGGGAGCATGTCCGTCACCACCACGTCGGGCCGCCCGTCGTTGTTGACGTCCGCCGCGTCGTTGCCCATCGAGGAGAGGCTCGTGTGGCCCATGGCCGAATAGACCGACTCGGTGAAGGTCCCGTCGCAATTGTTGAGGTAGAGGTAGTCGTTCTCGTGGAAGTCGTTCGAGACGTAGAGGTCGGGGCAGCCGTCGAGGTTGAGGTCGGAGGCGACGGCGGCGAGGCCGTAGCCGAGGAAGCTTCCGTAGATGCCCGCCGCCGCGCTGACGTC
This sequence comes from Rhodothermales bacterium, assembly GCA_026984335.1. Taxonomy (GTDB): domain Bacteria; phylum Bacteroidota; class Rhodothermia; order Rhodothermales; family ISCAR-4553; genus JALSSK01. The sequence goes on along the minus strand of JALSSK010000217.1, from coordinate 13,013 downwards.
GAAGAAACGGCCGTTCTCGTTGCGGAGGAGGAGGTCGCCCGCCTCGGCGTTCCGGTTCTCCCGAAACTCGACGCCGCCGATCTTGCCGATGTCGTGGACGGAGTGGCGGACGAGGTACACGTCGAGGTCGCCGTCGCCGTCGTAATCGAAGAAGACGGCCTGCGTGGAGAGGCCTTCTCGGTCGAGCCCGAAGTCGGCGGCGCGGTCGGTGAACGTGCCGTCGCCGTTGTTGACGTACAGCGCATTCCTGCCCTTCATGGGGCCGTGGGAGACGTTCGAGACGTAGATGTCGAGCCGCCCGTCGCCGTTGACGTCGGCCATGGTCGCGCCCTTGGTCCAGTCGGCCTCTCCGCCGACGCCCGCCCGCTCGGTCACGTCCTCGAAGACGAGGCCGCCCCGGTTGAGATAGAGGCGGTTCGGGAGGCGGTTGGCGGTGAAGAAGAGATCGACGAGGCCGTCCCCGTTGACGTCGCCCGCCGCCACGCCTCCGCCGTCGTAGAAGTACAGGTAGTCGATGAGGTTGAACGTCGAGTCCACCGGCAGGTCATTGGAGAAGGCGACGTTCGAGACCTCGGGCGGCACGGAGGTGAAGAGCGGCGGCGCGGTCGGGGCCGAACGCCCGGCGCAGCCGGAAAGGGCGAGGCTCACGGCGAGCCACACGAGGACGAAGACGGGGAGGAAAGGTTGGCGGGCCATGGGGGGTCGGCGATACGTTGAAAAGGGGGGCATGCGCATACTCCGGCATCATCGCACGGCGAAGGTGCGCGCGGCCGCATCGTTCCGCGCCACGACGACGAGGCGGCGCTCCGGCGTGGCGACGAGGGCCATGCGGCGCGTCTGACCGGGAACGAAGAAGCCGCTGTCTTTCGGCATGACGGTCGTGAAGCCGAGCGCCCCGTCGCCGCGAAGGAAGACGCCGTAGCTCGCATCCATGCGCCCGAGCTCGGGCTTGAAGCCGAAGAAATTGCCGGCGAGGAGGAGGTCCGTGCGCCCGTCGCCGTCGAAGTCGTCGGCGAGGAGGCCGTACATGGGCGAGAGCTGCGCCTCGAAGGGCAGCGCGTGGAAGGCGAACGTTCCGTCGCCGAGGTTCTCGAAGACGCCCGTGCGCAGTTCGTACGCCTCCTTCACGAGCGCCCCTTCGAGCTCCGAGGGGGTGAAGAGCTCCTCGACCGACTTTTCGGCGTACGCCGCGTGGGTGGGGAAGCGTTCGCCGAGAAAGCGAAGCTGCCCGACGAGGTCCTTCCGGAGCGCCATCGGGAGGCTCTTGCCGTCTTTGTACACGGAGAGGATCTGCTCCACCCACCCGTTCCGGTCGAAGTCGTGGACGATCATCGTGAGCGGCTGCGAGGGGGTGGCGCGGAGCTTCGAGTTCAGCCCGAGGTTGCCCGCCACGAGGTCGGTGTCGCCGTCGCCGTCGAGGTCGGCGGGGAGGAGGCGGTTCCACAGGCCGTGGCTCCGGTCGAGGCCGTCGCCGGTGCGGCGTTCGAGCCTGCCGCCGCCCGCGTTGTGGAAGGCGGTGAGCGGCATCCACTCGCCCGCCGTCACGAGGTCCACGCGCCCGTCGCCGTCGAGGTCGGTCCATACGGCGTCGGTGACGAGGCCCACGCGCGCGAGGCCGGGGGCGCGTTCCTCGGCGACCTTCGTGAAGAAGCCGCGCCCGTCGTTTTCGAGGAGGACGCTCTCGGGCGTCTCGCCGTATCGCCACGGCACGGAACGCGCGCCGACGAAGAGGTCCGTGTCGCCGTCGCCGTCGAAGTCGGCGGGCGCGACCACCGAGCCGCTCTCGTACATCCCCGGCAGGCGGCGCACCGCCTTCTCGAAGCGTCCGCGTCCGTCGTTGAGGTAGAGACGGTCCACGAGGCCGGGGGCCATCTGTCCGTATTCGCTCCCGCCGCTGACCACGTAGAGGTCTTCGTCCCCGTCGCCGTCGGCGTCGAAGAAGGCCGCGCTCACGTCCTCGGCGATGGCGTCGTCGTCGAACGCGCCGGTCTCGGCCCGGGTGAAGGCGCCGTCCGTCGTCTGAAGGAAAAGCGCGCCCGGCGATTCTTTCGCCCCGCCGAAGAAGAGGTCCGTGCGCCCGTCGCCGTTCACGTCGGCGGCGGCGAGGGCCGGGCCTTCGGTCGAGAGCATCTTCGGCAGGAGCGGCTCCCGGGAGAAGTCGACGAAGGCGTTTTCGCGGTGGACGAAGGCGGGGCCGGCGGCGTCCGTCACGTCTTCGAAGTGGAGATCGGCCGGCGGCGGTGGGCGATAGTCGTACGCCCCGCGCGCGTCGGCCTGCCGGAGCGTCAGGCGGCGGTCGGGGGCCACGTCCGTGCGCACCTCGAAGCGGTCGTCCGGCCACACGACGACGAGCGAATCGACGCGGGCGTTCGCGCCGAGGCCGAAGGTGAGCACCGCGTCCACGGTCGATTGAAAGCCGCGCGTGGGCATCTGTTCGAGGTACAGCGTCTGCCCCGCCCGGAAGAGCATCACCTTCGCGCCGACGCCCCGTGTGTTGGCCCCCTCGCCCTCGAGCGCCACCTGAAGGAAGTGGTTCGAACGGAGCGTGTCCGTCTCGTTCCGGTAGACGAACGCCTCGTGGTTGAGGTTGTTGACCACGAGGTCGAGGTCGCCGTCGTTGTCGAGGTCGCCGTAGGCCGCGCCGTTCGACCAGCTCGGCGCGTCGAGGCCCCATTCGGCGGCGCGGTTGGTGAACGTGAGGTCGCCGTCGTTGGCGAAGAGGTAGTTCGGCAGGCGCGTCGAGGGGATGCGCGAGAGGAGCTTCGGATAGTTCAGCCCTTCCTCGGCCACGAACTCGCGGATGCTCGCGTCGCTTCCGAAGGATTGGATGAAGTCCTGGTCGGTGAGGTCCTTATAGACGCCGTTGGCGACGAAGATGTCCTTGTATCCGTCGAGGTCGAAGTCGGCCAGGAGGGCGCTCCAGCTCCAGTCCGTCGCGGCGACGCCGGCGATCAGGCCGATCTCGCTGAAGGCGCCGTCGCCGTTGTTTCGGTGGAGCATGTTGCGCATGATCTGATGGTAAAAATCATTGCGCAGCCCGCCCTCGTAGGCTTCCCACGAGTCGAACGTCGAGGTGGTTTTCAGCCGCCGGTCGCTCTCGGGCAGCATGTCGGTGACGTAGATCTCGGGGTAGCCGTCGTTGTTGAGGTCGGCCATGTCCGCGCCCATCGACGACTGGCTGATGTGGGGCATGGCCTCTTTGACGGCTTCGCGGAAGGTGCCGTCGTGATTGTTGAGGTAGAGATAATCGCGTTCGAAGAAGTCGTTCGAGAGGTAGAGGTCGGGCCATCCGTCGCGGTTCACGTCGCCGGCGGTGACGCCCAGGCCGAAGCCGATCTCGCTGCCGTAGATGCCGGCGGCCTCGCTTACGTCGGTGAAATGGCCGTCGTCGTTGCGGAAGAGGCGGTCGCCGCCGAGCGCGTGGCGTACGTGGCGTACGTTCCGCACCTTGAAGCTCGAGATCGGACGCGACGAGTTGTTCATGAGGTAGAGGTCGAGGTCGCCGTCGCGGTCATAGTCGAAGAAAGCGGCGTGGGCGCCGTAGCCCCGGTCGTCGAGGCCGAAGGCGGCGGCGCGTTCGTCGAAGCGGGGCACGCCGTCGTCGTCCACGCCCCGGTTGATGAAGAGCTCGTTGGCGCGGTCGTCGCCGGGGACGTCGCCCGAATTGCACACGTAAAGGTCGAGGTCGCCGTCCCCGTCCACGTCGGCGATGCTCACGCCGGTGGACCAGCGGTGCGCGCCGCCGACGCCGGCGCGGTCCGTCACGTCTTCGAAGACGAAGTCGCCCCGGTTGAGGTAGAGGCGGTTTTTGAGCTGGTTGGCGGTGAAGAAGACGTCGAGGAGGCCGTCGCCGTTGAAGTCGGCGAGCCCGACGCCGCCGCCGTCGTAATAGTTGCGATAGGTGAAGACGTTGAACGCGTCGGTGTCGGTGAGGCGGTTCTCGAAGTCGATGCCGGTGTACGTCGCCGGGAGCAGGGTAAAGAGCCGGTCGCGCTCGACGTGGATTGCTTCGCGGGGCGGCTTTTCCTTTGCGCATCCGGCCGGGAAGAGAAGGCCGATCAGGGGGAGGAGAAGCGAAAAGGCGCGGCGTGGCATCAGGCGTATCGGGCGGGTCAGGGGTTGGGGAAGAGGTCACTATGGTTGAGGATGCGCCCGGTTCCCGGTGTCTCCGGGAGCCTGCCGGCATCACCGGTTGAAGCCGCTTCCGGTGGTGATGACGATGACGCCGAAGGCTCCGCGCATGCCGTACCGGGAGGTGTCGGTCAGATCTCTGAGCACCTTGATGGAGGCGATCTCGCTCACCACGACGCCCGGCACACTGCCGTCGTTTTCGAGCGCGACGGGCACGTCGTCGAGCACGACGAGGGGCTGATCGTTCCCGGAGAAGCTGCTCACGCCCCGCATGCGGATCACCACGCGTCCACCGGCGGCCCGGCTGAAGGAGACGCCCGGGATGCGCCCGTTGATGAGGTCGGAGAGACGCGTTGCTGCGGGGGTGTCGCGCGCGATGTCCTCCGCCGTGAGGACGCCGGGTTCTTCGGCGGCGCGCGAGGAGCCGGAGACGCCGCACCCCGCCCCGGCAAGGCCGAAGAGGAGCAGGCACGCGTAGGCGCGGATGCATCGGAGGGTCGAGACGGACATCGGGGGATAGGTTGCGTGGCTCAAAAAAACGAACCCCGCCCGTCCTCGTGGGGCGAGCGGGGTCGTTTCGAGGTAGCCGTTACCCGAAGGGCAACGTTCGGTCCGGTTTAGTAACCGGGGTTTTGCGTCAGGTTCGGGTTGGCGTCGATCTGCACCTGCGGGACCGGCCCGACGACGCGGAAGCCTTCGCTCTGGGGTTTGAACTCCCAGGCGCGGTTGAACTGGTCGAAGCGGATGAGGTCCTGGCGGCGGGTGGCCTCCCAGAAGAGCTCGCGCCCGCGTTCGGCCAGCACCATGTCAAGCGCTTCCTCTTGGCTGCTCGCCGTGAGCGGCTCGTCCGGGTCGAAGTCACGGGCGCGGACGAGGTTGATCAGGTCCATGCCGCCCTGCACGTTGCCCTGGCGGATGAGCGCTTCGGCCTTGATCAGGTACATCTCGGCCAGGCGGAAGAAGGCGTAGTTGTTGCCGTTGTCGCCGCCCGTACGAGCCGGGTCAATCTCCCACTTGAGGATGCGCACGCCCGAGGTCTCGTTGACGCCGATGGGGGAGCCGGTGACGGGGTTGCCGTTGGGGTCGAGGAACTCCTCGGTGAACGCGAGCGGGTTGCCGACGCGGTCCTGGAGCGGATCCCCCGAGGAGAAGCACTCCGCGCCGATGCAGCCCTCGTTGGGGCTGGAGAACATCTGTCCGACGAGGAACATGTTCTTCCGGCGGTCGGTGTCCTCGAAGGACTCGAAGCGCTCGGCGAGTGTCGAGAAGCCGTTCCAGGGGGTCTGCGGGATCTGGTTGTAGTGGAGCGTCCGCATGATGAAGTTCAGCCCGAGGCCCGGCTTGCCGAGGTGCCCGACCTGGAAGATGATCTCCGGCGAGTTGTGGTTGTCGACGCGGAAGTTGTCGAAGTAGTCGCCGGCGAGGCTGAACTGCCCGGAGTTGATCACCCGGTCGGCGGCGGTGATGGCGTCCTGCCAGCGATCGGATCCGCGCTGGATGCCGGACGTGGAGATCGTGCCGGTGAACTCGCGGGCGTTGAGGTAGATTTTCGCCAGGAGGGCGTCGGCGGCCCACTTCGTGGCGCGGCCCAGGTTGGCGTCATCCCATCTGTCGGGCAAGGCGCCGCGGATCGCGTTGAGCTCGCTCTCGACGAAGGAGAACACTTCGGCGCGGCTGGCGCGCGAGGGCGGGTTGTCCGGATCGACGGCGGCCTCTTCGACGATGGGCACGCCCCCGAAAAGGTCCATCAACTGGTAATAGTAGAACGCGCGCAGGTAGCGCAGCTCGGCGCTGACGGCGTCCTTCGTGCTCTGGTCCACGTCGGCGTTGGCCAGGTTTTCGAGCACCACGTTGGCGCGGGCGACGCCCGTGTAGGCATCGACCCAGGCGCCGTTCCAGTCCACCGTCAGGGCGTCCCAGTTGTGCTGGTGCAACTGCCGCCAGTGGCCGCCGTCGTCCCAGTCCGTGCCGCGCACGGGGACGATGGCTTCGTCGGAGGTGAGTTCGCTGATGTTGTGGTAATTCCACATCATGGCCCGAAGCTGGGCATAGACCGGCGCGAGGGCCGCGACGATCTCGGCGTCGGTCTTGAAGAACTGGTCGGGCGTGATGACGCCGAAGGTCTCCTCGTCCAGATTGGTGCAGCCCTGGAGCGTCACGGCCGCCGGAGCGAGGAAAGCCGCCGCCAGCAGGACGACCGTCCAGGTCTTGCGCGTTAGGAAGGCATTCATGGGATTAAGGGTCTGGTGTAAACGTTGAAATACGGGACAGGGCGTATGTAAAGCACCCGGCAGTCAGGGGATGACCACTAGAACCCGAGACTGATGCCCGCCGTGAAGGTGCGCGGACGCGGGTAGTTCGTGTAGTCGATGCCGAGGCTGGTGATCGGGATGTTGCCCACGCTGGCCGAAGCCTCCGTGTTCGCTTCCGGGTCGAAGCCGTCGTAAGGCGTCAGGACGAACAGGTTGTTCGCCGCCACGTAGATGCGCGCCCGGCGGATCATGCCCACGGCGGAGCTGAGCGCTTTGACGTTCTTGAACGTGTAGCCGAGCGTGATATTCTCCATGCGCAGGAACGAGGCGTCCTGCACCCAGCGCGACGACCATACCGGCGCTTCGGCGAGCGGCGTCGGATCGTTGAGCGCGGACCGGAGGAAGTTGACGTTCGTGTTGAGCAGGTTCTTCGAAGAATATTCGAGCGCGGTGTTGTTGAACACGTCGCGCCCCTGCTCACCCCGCAGGAAGAAGCTGAAGTCCCAGCTCTTGTACGTCAGGTTGGCCGTCAGTCCGTAGGTGAAGTCCGGCTGGGCGTTGCCGATGATCTGGAGCTTGCGGTTGCCCTGCGCGTCGAGTTCGAAGGCCTGGGAGCCCTGCTCGAGGCCGGCGCACTCGGCAGAGTTCTGATCCACATCCACGCCGCAGAACCCGAGGAACTTCGGTCCGAAGAACGTTCCGAACGGTTCGCCGGGCGTGAGAATCTGCGTGTTGATCTGCGACAGACCCGCGCCGCTGGCGCGTCCGGTGAAGATCTGCGTCCGCCCGCCGAGGTTCTGGATCTCGTTGCTGTTGGCGTTGAAGGTAGCGCCGAGTTCGAGGAAGAGGTCGCCCCGGTCGAGCACGACGCCGTTGAGCGAGAAGTCGACGCCGGTGTTTTTCATCTTGCCGGCATTGGCCAGACGCGTCGGCACGGCGGCCGGCTGCGGCACTTCGAACTCGAGCAACAGGTCGTCGGTGGTTTTGCTGTACCACTCCACCGAGCCGTAGACGCGGCTTCCCCACAGGTCGTAGTCGAGGCCGACGTTGAACTGAGTCGTTTCCTCCCACTTCAGGTTCGGGTTGGGGAAGTTCGTCGGAGCCACGCCGGAGACTTCACTCTCGCCGATGACCGCGTTTCCGGCGGAGCCGAAGATGGGCAGCGAACGCAGGTTGCCGATCTCCTGGTTGCCCGTGACGCCCCATCCGAAACGGAGCTTGAGGTCGTTGATGGCCTTGATCCCCTTGAGGAAGCTCTCGTCCGAGAGCCGCCAGCCCACCGTGACCGCCGGGAAGATGCCCCACTTCTCGTCCTTCCCGAAGCGCGAGGAACCGTCGCGGCGAAGGGAGGCGGAGAGGATGTACCGGCCCTTGTAGTCGTAGTTCAGGCGGCTGAAGAACGAGATCAGGCGGCTCTTCTGCTTGAAGGATTCCTGTCGGAACGTGTTCGAGCTGCCGGCGGCGAGGTTGTTGTACTCGAACAGGTCCGTGACGAAACCCTGGGCGGCGGCGCGGAAGCCCTCCTGCGTGAACTCCTGGAACGAGTAGCCGCCCACCAGGCTCACGTTGTGCTTCTCTTCGAAGACGCGGGCATAGGTGCCGTAGACCTCGACGAGCTCCGAACTGAACTCGGCGTTGGACTGAATGGCTTCCCCGTTGACCGACGAGCGGAGCGGGTTGGCGCCCGGGATGAAGTACCGCCGGCTGGCCTGCTGCCGGTCGAGGCCGAGGTTCACCGTGCCGGTCAGGCCCTGCGTGAGGAAGGTGAAGTCATAGTCCGCCTTGAAGCTGCCCAGGATGCGCGTCGTCTTGGTGATGTCCGCGATCTGGCGGGCCATCGCCACCGGGTTGCGGACGGACGTCTGGCCGGGAATCTCGAAGAACTCGTCGCTGCCGACGACGCCGTCGCCGTTGCGGTCGGCATGGACCGGCAGCGTCGGGTTGTACTTCATGACGTTGGTCAGCAGGCCGCCCTCGAAGCCGCCCGTCTGGTTGAAGGGCGCGCGGTTGTCGTTGAAGAACGACCCGGTCAGGCGCGTGTCGATGCGGAGCCGGTCGTCGAAGGCCTTGTGGTTGACGTTGATGCGGCCCGAGACGCGCTCGAGCCCGGAGTCGATGATGATGCCTTCGTTGTTGAGGTAGCTGACCGAGGCCCGGTACTGCGTGGCCGTGGTGCCGCCGCCGAAGGACAGGTTGTGCTGCTGCGAGACGGCGTCCCGGGTCACGGCGTCCTGCCAGTCGGTGTTGGCGTTGCCGAGGTTGTTCTCCGGAAGCCCGAACCGGCGGACGGCCGCGCGGTACTCGTCGGCGGTCAGCAGGTCCAGCTTTTTGGCGAAGGTCGACGTAGAAATGTAGCCGTCGTAATCGACCTGGACCTGCCCGGCGCGTCCTTTCTTCGTGGTGATGAGGATGACCCCGTTGGCGCCGCGGCTTCCGTAGATGGCCGCCGCCGAGGCGTCCTTGAGGATGTCCACGGACTCGATGTCGTTCGGGTTCAGGAAGACGAGCGGGTTCTTGCGCCCGGACGACGGGGTGTTGCCGCCCTCGCCGATCAGCTGCGGCGAGCTGTTGCTGTTGTCGATCGGCACGCCGTCGATGACGTAGAGCGGCTCGTTCGAGGCGCTGATCGAGGTGCCGCCGCGGATGCGGACGGTCACCGGAGCGCCCGGCTCCCCGCCGTTCTGGATCACGTTCACCCCGGCCACGCGCCCCTGGAAGAGTTGCTCCGGAGAGTTAATGAGCCCCACGTTCGCCTCCTCGGCGATCACACGCTCGGCCGAACCGGTGATGTTGGCCCGGCGCTGCGTCCCATATCCCACCACGACAACCTCGTCGAGCAGGACCTGGTCCACTTTCAGCGCCACGTTGATGACGTTGGATGGGCCGACGGGGATCTCCTGGGTTTGATATCCGACGAAGGAAAATACGAGCACATCCCCTTCGTTGGCCTGGATGCTGTATTCTCCGTCGATGCCGGTGGTAGTGCCGGTCAGGGTCCCTTTGATGGCAATGTTGACGCCCGGCAGGGGAAGACCGCTTTCGGCGTCCGTTACCGTACCGCTGACGGTCTTCTGCGCCAGAGCAAGGCTCGCGCAGGAAAGCATCAGGATACTGAAGAGCAGTATGCGTTTGACCATGTCGATTAAGCGTTAAGTTGGCGGGATTTACGGGTGAAGCATACCAAATCGAGCAGCCCCGAACGAAGCGGACCGCGCGATCCAATGGGTATTCGGAAGATGAAAGTCGGGCAAAATAGGCGCGTACCTGTTTCGTCTGCCGCCGGACGATAGCTTTCAGAGACGAAGGAGGGGGGCGGTAAAAGCGCTTACATGCGTCTGCGTTCGACGCCCGAAGGCGTATGAAGGCACAGGAAAATCAACGCAAAATACACCCCAATGTCAACAGGGGATAAAGAAAATGTAAACGATTACGTCAGGCAAGGGAATTCGGGTCGCCCTATGGGCGAACGCCGAAAGGGCGCGAGGCTAGGCCGCCGGCGCCGGACCGCACGATTGCCGAACGACGAGTTCGGGTTGAAGCATGACGAGTGAAGCCGGGCGCGCCGGGTCGGCGATGCGTTTCAAGAGCAACTCCGCCGCGCATCGCCCGATGGCATAGCCGGGCTGCCGGACGGTCGTGAGGGGGGGGTTGAGCGAGGCCGCCCACGGCATGTCGTCGAAGCCGATGATCGAGCAATCGTGCGGCGGATGAAGGCCCCGCAGGTGGATGGCTTCGAGCGCGCCGAGCGTCATCAGGTTGTTGCACACGAAAAACGCCGTGGGCGGCTCGGGCAGATCGAGCAAAGCGTCGGTCTGCCGGAGGCCGCTCCGATACTTCGAGTCTCCCTCGCGCACCAGGGCGGAGTCCGGCGCGACGCGATGCTTTGAAAGCGCTTCCATGTACCCCTCCAGGCGCTCCCGGCTCGTCGAGAGCGACGGCAGCCCGATGATGATCCCGATGCGCCGGTGGCCCAGGCGGATCAGCCGCTCGACCGCCTCAAAAGCGCCGCGCCGGTTGTCGACGACGACGGTGTCGGGCGAACTCCCCGGCAGCCGCCGGTCCAGGCATACGACGGGCAGACGATCCTTTTCCAGCAGCTCCTCGATGACGCGGTTCTCGCCGGGGATGGGCGGCAGGATGATGCCGTCCACCGATTCGGCCTGCATCGTGTTCAGATAGAACGCCTGTTTTTTGGGGTCCTCGTCCGAACTGCACAGGATGACGGCATATTCATGCGTATAGGCATAGTCTTCGACGCCGCGCGCCACGTCGGAAAAGAAGGGGTTCTGGATGTCGGGGATCATCAGGCCGAGGATGTGTGAGCGCCCGCCCCGCACGCGCAGCCGCCGCGCTACCCGGCTGCGCCGGTAGCCGAGCCGCTCGATGGCGTCCTCGACCCGTTTGCGGGTCCTGGCGTGAACCTTGGGCGAGCCGTTCAGGACCCGGGAGACGGTTGCGGAAGAGACGCCGGCCTCCCGCGCCACATCTTGTAATGTTGCCATAAAGGGTCTCTGGGATTTCGAGTGGGTCGCCTCCCGAGTTCGTCCGGGCACGGAAGGGGCGCCGGTGAAGAGCGTCCGGGATAATGGCGAAACCCTCGGGAAGGTGATGTAATCGTTTACCTTTCGGGAAGAAGACCGTCGGTCAGAAAACGTTTTCGGGGAAAAGACCCTGAGAAGATCGGAGGGGCGCGGACCGAAACATGTAGATGGAGCACGGGGCCCGCGCCGGGGGAATCGACCCACAAATCTAGAAATCGGAACGGCGCATTGCAAGCAAGGCGTGCGAAAACGGCTCGGAAGCGCCGGGCTTACGCCGGGCTGCCCGGCGTCATCGGGCAAGAATTACGGCCTCGTGGGGGCGCAGGGACACGTGTTCGCGGAGCGGCTCGTCGTCGCGGTCGAGGTGGGAGGAGAGGAGGAGGCGGCCCTGGCCCGGGAAGGGCACGCGCGCGGGTTCCGCCGCGAAGTTGAGCGCGATCATGACGGTCTCGCCGTCGGCCTGTCGGAGATAGGCGAAAACGCTCGGGGGGACGTCGTCGAGGGGTTGGTAGTCGCCCGCGTGGAGGGCGCGGGTGTTTTTTCGAAGCGTGAGCAGCCGTCGGTAGAGGGTGAGCATCGAGCGCGGGTCCTTCAGCTCGGCGTCCACGTTGACCGTTTCGTAGTCGTCGTTGAGGGGGAGCCAGGGTTCGCCGGTGGTGAAGCCTGCGGCGTGAGAGGCGTCCCAGGGCATGGGGGTGCGGCATCCGTCGCGGCCGAGGCCGGGCACGCGCAGCCCCCAAGGATCCTGCCGTTTGTCGGGCGGGACGTCGACCTCCTCCAGGCCGAGTTCGTCGCCGTAATAAAGGGTGGGCGTGCCGCGCAGCGTGAGCAGGAGCACGGCGGCGACGCGGCTCTGCGCCCGTCCGTACCGGCCCGCGATGCGCGTCTCGTCGTGGTTGCCGAGCACGTAGTTGGGCCACGCGCCCTCGGGCAGGGCCGTCTCCAGGCCGTCCACCACGGCGCGGACGGCGCGGGCCTCCCAGTTCGGCCGCAGGAGCGCGAAGTTGAACGGCATGTGCAGCTCGTCGAGGTTCCCGCCATAATACCGGGCCCACGCGTCCCAGTCGTACAGATGGATCTCTCCGACGGCGAAGCGCTCGCGCTCGCGGCTGTAGTCGTCGAGGAGGCGGCGCAGGTCCCGGAAGACGCCGTGCACGTCCTCGTGGCCCTTGTCGTACAGGTGCAGTTGCGTGTCGTAGGCGCCCATGTCCTTGTGATATTCGCCGGGACGCGGGTTCGGCGGGTTGTCCCGAAAGAGCGGGTCCTTCATGAGGAAGTGCGCCACGTCGATGCGGAAGCCGTCCACGTCGCGCTCGAGCCAGAAACGGAAGACCTCGAACATGGCGCGGCGGACCTCGGGGTTGCGCCAGTTCAGGTCGGGCTGTTCCTTGAGGAACGAGTGGAGGTAATATTGTCCGGTCGTTTCGTCCCATTCCCACGCCGGGCCGCCGAAGACGCTCAGCCAGTTGTTCGGCGGGCCTCCGTCGGGAGCGGGGTAGCGCCAGACGTACCAGTCGCGCCGGGGATTGTCCCGGGAGGCGCGCGATTCGACGAACCACGGATGCGCCTCGGACGTGTGGTTCGGCACGACGTCGATGATCACCTTGAGGCCGCGTTCGTGTGCTTTCGCCACGAGCGCATCGAACGTGGCGAGGTCGCCGAAGAGGGGGTGGACGCCGGTATAGTCGGAGACGTCGTAGCCGAAGTCGGCCATGGGTGAGGGGTAGAAGGGGGAGAGCCAGAGGGCATCCACGCCGAGCGTGTGGCCGAGGTAGTCGAGCTTTTCGATGACGCCCCGGAGGTCGCCCACGCCGTTGCCGGTGGTGTCTTTGAAACTGCGGGGATAGATCTGATAGATGACGCCGGTTTTCCACCACGGCGCGTTCGGAGGGAGGGGCATGGGGCGGGAAGGGATGGGTTGGGAGGAAGCGCACGAAGATACCGCCGACGACGTGCGGGGTTTCGTCGCGCGAGGGGGGGCGTCGCGCGAGGGGCGTTCCAATGCGAGGGCGTTCGCGCGCAAATTATCCCGGAAGAGGACCGTAAGTGCGGGAGGCGGCGTATATTGAGGACGAATCGTCTCGAGCAT
>JALSSK010000216.1 GCA_026984335.1 Rhodothermales bacterium | reverse complement strand
TGAGGTTGGGATATCGCTCCTTGAGCGCGCGCGCCGTGAGGCCCAGGTTCTCCAGGTAAAGATAGGCGTCGGCGTCCGGGTCGGGCAGGCTCGGGCGCGAGCCGGAAGATTTGTCGGCATTCTTGTAGAAAATCACCTGCACCTGCTTCTCGGAAAGGCCTTGCGGTGTCAGCTCTTCGTTCAGAATGCGGTCGTACTGGCTGCCGGAGGCCGAGATCCAGGCGTCGGCGCCCTTGCCGCCCTGCGCGCCGTTGACGATGGCCAGCGTGGTATGGTTGACCTCCGGATCGGCGGCGGCCTTGCCCATGAACGACCACGGGTTGCACCCGAGCGAAGTGCTGGCCGCGCAAAACTCCTGCGTCGTGTTCGACATTCCGATGGACATGAACACGTATTTGCCGTTCGGATCGGGGTTGCCGTCGACGTCGAGCGGCTCGATGGCTTTGGCGCGGGCGAGCCCCTCCTCGGCGTGCGCGTCGGGAGCGACGTTGGACACGTCGGGGTACAACCCGCCCTGAAAGCCCTGATACTCGTCGGACGTCGTCATTTCCGTGAGCGGGATCGGCTTCGAACTCGTCACCGTCTCGCTGCACTCGCCGTCGGTGAGGAACCAGCACTTCGTCTGCGGGGCGGCTTTGAAATAGTCGAGGAGCATCCCCCCCACTTTCTCTTCGGCGCTCATCGCCGGGTGCGTGCCGTCGTCCTCGAAATCGCTCCGTTCCCAGATGAGGCCGTCGCTGCGGGGGTTGAGCCCGTCGGCCCACGTATACGGGCCCCACGCGATCCATGGCGCGACGGTGTTGTAGTCGAGGTCGCCGGTGTCCGGGTCGATGCCTTCTCCGGCCATCTGGTTGATCTGAGCCTCGACGGTCCACCGCACCCCAAAGCCCGACTCGTAGGCGAAAGGCTCCGGATGGAGCGTCACGCCCTCTTCATTGCCATATCCGCCATAGATGCGGCTGGAGAAGAAGACCATTTTCAGGTTCGGATACCGCTCCTTGAGGGTCCGGACGATGTCGGCGTACTGCTCTTTCAGGAGATACGCCTCGGCGTCGGGGTCCGGGAGCGAAACCGTGGGATTGGAATTGGTCACTTTCAGCCATATGGCGACGACCTGCTTCTCGCTCAGCCCGAGCGGCGTCAGGTGCACGTCCCGGATGCGGTCATAGTTCGCCTGCCCTTCCTCGCCGATCCACAGCGGCGCCGTCTGCCCGCCCTTCGCGCCGTTGACCAGCACCAGATGATCCTTTTCCACGTCCGGATCGGCGAGCGCCTGTCCCACAAACGTCCACGAGTTGCATTCCACGAGCGCATCCGACGGGTGGCACCACTCCTGCGAGGCGTTCGAGAAGCCGATCGACATCAGGATATAATGGCCGTTGGGGTCGGGGTTGCCGTCGACGTCGAGCGGTTCGATGCTCTGCCCGCGCGCGATGCCTTCGGCGTTATGCTCCGGCGGCATGGCCACTTCGCCGATGCCGTACAGGCCGCCGTTGTACAGGCCCAGATATTTCGTGTCGCCCATGTCGATGAGTGGCACGTTGTCTTCCACATCGCTCCCCCCGGAGCTTCCGGCCCTGGGGAGCGCCACGACGATCGATGCGCCGGGTTCGACGTCGAGATCCCGGATGACCTGCTGATAGCCGTCGTGATTCGCCCACACGCGCACGGGATAGACTTCGGCGCTCTTCCCGGCGCTCGACGTCTCCACCCGCGCCGTCGCCGGGCGCGAGGTCAGCCGCACCGAGGCCGATGTGCCCGCACCGCCGCCCACCTTCACCATACGCCCCGTCGATACGCCCTGCGCGCCCTCGAAGCGATAGAGGTACACGCCGTCGGCCAGTCCGGCCACACTCACCTCCATCGCGTACGGCCCCGCGCTGATCATCTCGCGCCACGCCGGCGTCACGCGGCGGCCCAGCACGTCATACACGGCGAAGGCCACCGGCTGCGTGTCGCCGACGACGAACGGGATCAGCGCCCGGTCGGCGACGGGATTCGGGTACGGCGCGCTCGTCGAAAAGGCGTCGGGCACGGTCGGGTCCTCCTCCGTACCGACGTTCACCGCCACGATCATCTGCGTGCATCCGTCCGGCCCCGTGATGCTCTCCGCCTCCGGCTGATCGGCCGTGCGCGGCCGCCTCCGCACCCGCACGTTCGATCCTTCGAGAAACGCGCCGGTCTCGGCGTCGCTGGTGCAGATCTGAAGATCGATCCGACCGTCGGCAACCTGCGCTTGCGCGTGTCCGCCCCACCCCGTCATCCCCCCCATCACCAGGATCAGCCCGGCGCGCCACGTCGAATTGAACGCTTTACGAAAACCTGTGCGACGGAAAAAGGGAAGAGAGTCTTTCATGGTGTGTCAAGCAGTGGATGCAGGCGAGAGCGACGAAATCCTTCACAGGATTCCTCCATTCATCCCGCAATATATTTAGGAGGAGCCGGTGTGGGGTGCGATGACGCTCGGGAAATGACAAGGCCCATGCCCTGGGTCGGATCGACATACCAACCCTTTCCCGTCCGATATAGTTTCGGAAGAACCGGGCACAATATGTCAAGAAAGGGTGGCAATTGCATGGCATTTTGCGAAGCCCTTCCGACGGGTGGGCGCTCGAAGCGCCGGGCGGTCTCACGGGAAGCGCCGCCGGATCTCTTCGAGGCTGTCGCCGCCGTACTTTTCGAGGAACGCGTTGGCGATGACGAAGGCGACCGTTCCTTCGGCGACGGTGGAGGCGGCGGGCACGCTCGTCACGTCGCTGCGTTCGTAGCGGGTCGGCTGCGCCTCGGCGGTGGCGATGTCCACGGTGTCGAGGGGTTTGATGAGGGTGGGGATGGGCTTCATGTAGCCGCGCACGATGATGGGCATGCCGTTTGACACGCCGCCCTCGACGCCGCCGGCGTGGTTGCTTCGCCGCCCGTAGCCGCCTTCGGCCGGGAGGATGGGGTCGTGCACCTGCGAGCCGGGGCGGGCGGCGGCCGCCACGCCGTCCCCCACCTCGACGGCCTTCTGCCCCTGTATGGAGAGGATGGCCTGCGCGAGCCGGCCGTCGAGGCGGCGATCCCACTGCACGTACGAGCCGAGCCCCGGCGGCACGCCCGTCACCACCACCTCATAGACGCCGCCGAGCGAGTCGCCCTCGC
>JALSSK010000215.1 GCA_026984335.1 Rhodothermales bacterium | reverse complement strand
GGGCAGGTTGCCGGCGTCCGGGTCGCCGTTGGGGTTGCCGTCGGTAACGTCGAAGAGGAAGACGAAATCGTGTCGTTTGTCGGGGTCGAGGTGAACGTTGGTTTCATTCATGGTATCTCCGGGTCTGTGTGGTTTCAAAAAAGGAAAAGGTGCGGATGAGGGCTCAGGCCGGAGCTTCGGCCTCTTCCGCCGTCTCCGTTTCGCCGTCGTCCGTCCTGGGGGCGCGGTACTTCTGTTGATAGAAGCCGATGGCGAAGAGGCCCTGTTCTTCGAGGGTGAGCGTGCGCGGGAAGGCGTCGAGGCGGCTCATGATCTCGCCGAGCAACTGCTCGAAATAATGATGGAGCCCCGGCTTGTCCTTTCGCAACTTGCTCAGGTGCGATTGCGCCTTGCGGAGCAGCACGCCGTAAACGGAGGCGGGCGTCGCCGAAGCGGCCCCATAGAAGCGGTCCACCAGTGTGGCTTTCGGGCCGATGGCGTTCCGCTGAACGTCGTCGAGCACGGCGAGCAGGCGTCCGCACTGATAGGCGGGGCTCGGGTGATCGGGGGTGAGGGATTCGTGTACCATGCGTTCCTCCGATAGATCAGGTTGAGACAAAAGCACCAGTTTGATGAGCGCCGCGCGGGGGCGGGTCATGACGTGTTCTTCGCCGGCGCGGGCGCGCAGGGCGGCCAGGTGCAGGAGCGAGAGCGGGAGCGGGCGCCCAGTGAGGGCATGCTCCAGCAACAACGGCTGCACCTGAGGAGGGAGCTTGTCCCAATCAGGTTTTCCATTCTTGATTGGAACCAATGAGCCAGCTAGGCTGAGCAGTTTCAGCGGCGGCGCGAGACCCCGGTGGTCGACGATGCGCTGATGCTCGAAATAGCGCGCCAGGTTGCGCTGCGCCTCGGCCACGGTCATCGTCAGCAGGCTCCGCACCACCATGCGCTTGTTCGACGTGATGGCGAGCGCGTAAAACTCGTTCGGGCGGACCGTCTCGGGCGGCGCGCCGGTCTTCGCCGAGAGCAACAGGCGCCGCACCTGTTCTTCGTCGGGATCGGTGAAGAGCTTCATCACGTCGAAGCCGGTCTCCTCGCGCGTCCAGAAGATCCAGTGCAACCCGCCGAGGGAGAGGTGATGCCGGGGGCTTCTCAGGAGATAGACCAGCGTCTCGCCGTACGTCCGTGCGCACCGCTGGCACATCGGGGCGATCTCCGAGCGGCGCAGCCCGTACGACTCGAAGGCGCTCTTGTTGGCCGAGACGAGCGGCGCGGCATCCGGCCCCACGCGCACATCCACCGGATGCACCTGCACGATGGGCTTCATCTCGCCGCAGAGCATACACGTGGCGACGAAGTCGCTGTCCTCGGCGGCGCGTTCGTCCTCCCGCGTCTGCCACCATGCCACGACCTCCGGCAGATCCGTCAGGAACGTCTCGCCGACGCGCGGCGCGATCAGGTCGCCCGGCGTCATTGCCTCCGTCGCCGGATCCGCACGCGCCGCTGCGACGCCTTCGTCGAGAAAATGCATGAACGCTTCGAGCGCGGGATGAGCGACCGACAGCGCGCACGCCTCGGCCAGCTTGCGATACGCCTCGTGCCGCTCCTTCGCCTGCGCCTGCGCCTTCTCGGTATCCGCGTCGGGTCGCCCGAGCACGTACGACGGTTTGTCCACAAAGAGAAAAGGTTTAGGGGCTGTTCCCGGGCGAATACGATACGGCGTAACCATCTCGATGTAATCCTTCTTCCCCGCCTCGGCGCGCTCGAAGTTCAGGAAGCGTCCCTCTTCGTCGAGGGCGAGGAGCCACCGGATGCGTTGTTTCTTGTGATAGGCCGGGGGGAGTTCCTCCTCAATGCGCGCGTGCAGATCACGCAGTTTTTCGAGAATCATGACGGTTCCTTTTCAAGTTGATCGTAGCATTTCTGTGGGACGTGGAGCACGCCGCATTCGAGGCGGGCGCGGAAGAAGAGGGGTCGGTCGCGCCCGTCTCCGTAGCGGAGGTCGAAGAGCATGCGTCCGAGGTCCTCGGTGCGGTCGATGGGCTCTTCGGAGCCGTCGGGCTCGGCGAAGGCGGCGCTGAACTCCCGGCATCCGAGGTAGGGATGGTGGAAGCACTGCCCGCGCGCGACGCGGCGGCGGAACTGCGCCCGGTACTTGGCCGGATGCGCGTCGCCCGTGCGCGTGCGGAGGTGCACGTCGGCCTCGATGAGATAAGCCACGTCGCGGAGAGCCAGCGTGTGCCGCTGGGTGCGGTCGAGATCGGTGAAATAGCCGCCGCCGTTGTTCTCCCATCCTTTCGCCGCCCGCTCCGACGCCTTCGTGTTGACCTCATTCCGAAGCAGAGAGATGCGGCGGATGGGCCGGAGCACGTGGATGCGCTGCACACGCCACGAAAACTCGGGCTTCCAGAAAATGGCTTCGAGCACGCCTCGCGCGGCGGACGGCGTCATCACGTCGTACGTGACGCGCTCAACTTTCATCTCGGGGCGTGTGAAGCAGGCAAAATCGCCCCAGACTTTCACACGCACGGGGGTAAAATCACTCATAGGTCATGCGGGTTAAAGGTGAATGGAGGGAGGTCATATCACGGGGTCTTGGAGGATCGGCAGTTCCATTTGCAGGCCGCGCACGTCGTCGTAGTCACCCTGCCAGACCCATACGCCCGGCGCCCATTCCACGCACAGCCGCTGCGCGAGCGCCTTTTCGTGCACCCGCGCCCGCAGGCTGACGAGATAAGGTTGCAGCGCGCGGTAATCGTCATGAAAGGCTCGGCCCTGCCGGCGGATGCGTTCGAGCACGGCCTCGCGCGCGCCCACCCGCCCCGGCGGATCGTAGGGCACGACGACGGAAACCGTGTCGTCGTCGATGAGCCGGTAGGCCCGCGCCACTTCCTCGAACCGGAGGCCCGTCCACTTTTCGAGGACGTTGGCGTCGTCGAGTTCGTGGCGCATCGCATCGTAGAGCATCCGGAAGTACTTCATCGGAAGGGCAGGGTCGTCGAGGTCGGGTGGGGGATCGGCGGCGAGGAGGGTGCGCGTGACGCCGGTCCCGGTCAGATAGGCCCCCGGCGGAAGCCCTCCCTTCTCGGGGGTGAAGATCACCATACGCCCGGCCCCGAGCCTGCCCTCGCGGTTGCAGCGACCGGCGGCCTGAATGATGCGGTCGAGGGGGCCGAGGGCGCGGAGCACGAGCGGGAAGTCGAGGTCCACGCCGGCTTCGACCACCTGTGTGGAGACGAGGCGCACGGGCCGCCGCTCGACCAGACGCCGCCGCACTTCGGCGAGCACCACGCGCCGGTGCGCGCCGCAGAGGAGCGTCGAGAGGTGAAGCGCGTCGCGGCTCTGCACCTCGTCCATGAGCGCCATCGCGTCCCGGATGGTGTTCAGCACCGCCATCGCCCGTTCTTCCTCGAAGAGCGTCTCCGCCACCCGCGCCCACGGCCACGGTTCCTTCACGTCGATCTCGTACCGCACCCGGCGCAGCCGCTCGAAGGCCCACGCGGGGTCGGGCAGGATTTCGCGGACGTGCGAGAGTCCCGGAAAGCCGGGCCGCGCCAGAAGAGCGGGCTGCGTGGCCGTGCTCAGCACGAGGGTCACGCCGTACGCCTCCACCAGATGCTCCAGCGCTTCGAGCGTCGGACGAAGCAGACGCGGCGGGAGAGTCTGCACCTCGTCGAGGATGAGGACGCTCCCGGCGACGTTGTGGAGCTTCCGGCACCGGGAATTGCGGTTGGCGAAGAGGCTCTCCAGAAGCTGAACGGTCGTCGTCACGATGACGGGCGCGTCCCAGTTCTCCGCCGCTAGGCGCGCCCATCGCTCCGCCGCCGTCTCCGCTCCCGGCTGCTCCTTCCCGCTCACGGCGCTGTGATGTTCAAGCACCGCTTCGGCCCCGAAGAGGTCGCGGTACACGTCCGCGTTCTGTTCGATGATGCTCGTGTACGGCAGCGCCACGATCACCCGGCGTTTGCCGTGCGCCTGCGCATGGAGAAGCGCGAAGGCCATCGCCGAGCGGGTCTTCCCCGCCCCCGTCGGAGCCGTGAGCGCGAAGATGCCGGGCGCGTCATGGGCGCGCGCCCGGCACGCCTCGTACACCGCCCGCCGCACCTCGTTGACCGTGCCCGTCTTCCCCGCCGTCAAGGCGCGTTGTTTGTGCTCGAAGCGCGGCCAGAGCTCGGACGGCGCAACTGCGACCCGTCGAAGGGAAGCCTTCTCCGGCTGAAAATGCCGTTCGGTGTCGAGGCAGTCGGCATCGACGAGGGCGCTGTGCGTCATCCTCAGCCAGAACGCCAGACGTCGGGCGTAAGCCTTCGGGTCATCGGATGGCACGAAAGGCGGAACCTCGCCCCGGGCGATCTCGGGAGGAAGCCCGGAGAGGAGCTTTTCAGCGAGTTTTTGCGCCGCCACCACGCGCGGCTCGACCGCTTTGCGTTCGATGCGCTCGCGCAGCTTTTCCCGGTCCGAGAGGCCGCCGTGATGCCCCGCCACGTTGAAGGCGAGCGGCGGATCGACGCGATTGGCCTCCAGCATTCCCGCGCTCGAATGATCCGGCCCGCGGGTCGCTTCGGTCTCGCCGCGCAGGTATGCCTGCACGTCGGGGGCGCACTTGCCCGCGTCGTGCCACCAGCCCAGCCACGCCCCGAACCGGCCGGACCCGAAGGCCCCGGCGAAACGGGCGGCAAGGTCGGCAACGTTCTTCAGGTGATCGTACAGCGTCTGCGGCGTTCCGCCTTCCCCCGCCGAATGGGCGATCAACGTGTCGAGGGTGGGTTCCTTCATGGTTCCAGGTTGTCTTCGTCCGCGTCCCATCGCGCCGGGTTCCCGGCGACGTACCGGCGGAGGGCGCGCCACGCGCGTTCGTTCCGCACGATGTGATCATGGTAATTGCGTTGCCACACCGGCGCGCCGGGCGTGCCGCGCATCCGGTTGATGCGTTTCGTGACCGCCGATTTGTACCCGGCGATGAACGAGCCCAACGATTTCGGCGATGGCCCCGGATGCAGGGACGATCGGCCGCTCGCACCTGCCTCCTGGTCCCCTCCGTCCATCCGATACCCGTGCGGGTCAATGCAATCGACGCCGGGATCGGCGTCCGGCGGCCCAATCACGACGAGGCCGTGCACGTGATTGGGCATGACGACCCACGCGTCCAACCGAACCTCGGTGCGGATCTCGGCGGACCGTACCCATTCTTCCGCCGCAATCCGACCGGCCGCATTGAGACGCATCTCCCCGTCGACTACCCGGCCGAACAGGCAGATCCGTTCGTGGGTGC
Source organism: Rhodothermales bacterium (assembly GCA_026984335.1). Classification (GTDB taxonomy): domain Bacteria; phylum Bacteroidota; class Rhodothermia; order Rhodothermales; family ISCAR-4553; genus JALSSK01. The sequence continues at coordinate 8,784 of JALSSK010000215.1, read as the reverse complement.
ACAGAGTGACGAAGTAGACGCCCGCCCGCGCATAATCGTATCCCTGCAACCGCCGCGAACGGGTGTGCGTGCGATACCGGCGATAGTCTTTCATGGCGAAGGATCCGTTTCGTTCGTAGCGTCGACCGGCCGGTCGACGCTACCGGACAAAGGCGATGCCGCCGTTCCCGTATCCTCGTACATCGCCGCCATCCGCCGGGCTTCGCGGGCGACGCGGTGACGAAGCACGGGCGGGCCGACGACCTCCGCCTCGCCGCCGTACGAAAGCACCCACCGCGCCACGTCGGCCAGCCCCTCCACCTCCATGTGCAGGTCGAGCGAGCCGTCCGGGCGGGTGAACATCATCTGGCTCGGATGCCACTGTTCCTCCCGGATCCACCGCGCCTGATAGGGCGAAAACCGGACGTGGACGGGAAGCGCCCGCTCGCCCCGGTGCATGCCGAACGACGGCCCCAGGTACGCGTCGAGGTCGAAGCTCTCGTCCCGCGCAAACACCTCGTCGCGCACCTCGAGCGCCCGTATCCGGTCGAGGCGGAAATCGCGCATGTCCCCTCGCCTTCGGCAATGGGCGATCAGATAGCCGTGTCCCTGATAGAAGAGGAGGTGATACGGCTCCACCTCGCGCTCGCTCTCCTCGGCGCTGCTGTTCGAGAAATAGCGCATCCACACCACGCGTTGCTCTTCGATGGCCTGCGAGAGCGTTTCGAGAAAGGGCAGCGGCGCACGCGGCCGGGGTCCCGCTTCGAAGCGGATCATGCGCGAGAGCGACTCCGGCTCCACGCGAACCGTCGTCGGGAGGAATTCGGCCAGGCGCAGCGCCGCCGCTTCGAGCAGGCGCGCGTGAGGCGCGTCGCCGAGCGCCTCCAAGGCCTGCGAAGCCACCAGAAAGGCGGCCCACTCCGTGCGGCGAAGCGTCACCAGCGGGAGGTTGCCGTATGGTTCGGTCAGCACGTACGTGCCCCTCCGGCGGTCGAACGTGAGCGGCACGCCGATCTGACGCAGATATTCGACGTCGCCGGCGATGGTGCGCGGGCTGACCTGAAGCGCCTCGGCGGCCCGCCTCTGCGTCAGCTTTCGGCCCGAACGCAGCCATTCGACAAGGCGTTGCAAGCGCCATAGCTGCGGGCCGTTGGGCAGGTGCGCGCGGGGTTTCGAAGAATCCATCGGAGTCTCTACGTTCGGTGCAACGGACACGGACTATATACCTCAAACACATTGCAATCCGACTTCATAACCTCCCGGCCCCAAATAATTTTTCTCCCGGGATTGCAAGGGGCTTCCGGATCGTGCCCGGCATGAAAAGCCGCCCTCCCGATCCACCGAAATCATCTTTTTTCCGGCATCCCCACGCACTTCCGGCCTCCCGGGGATCCTGCCCATCTCCCCTTCCTCTCCCCTGAATGCGTCCCGCGCTTCCGTCCCAACTTTCAAGCGTTTAGCCTTTCAGTAACCAGCCCACGTCGGATGATGTACGAAATCCATCTCAGCAACCAGCAACTCGTGCTCCCCATCTCGAATCCCTGGGTCGCCCTGAGCGCCGTGCTTTGTCGCCTCCGCCTGGACAAACGCACCGACATGACCTCGCGGCGGAGCCTGCTCGACCAGCTCACCCGGAAAGGCTCGGTCTCGCTGACCAACGACGCCGAGACCATCGAAATCGTCCGATGCGACTGATCCTCCTTCACCACAGCCGAGCCGCGCCATGAACGAGCCCCCGGACCCCGAAAATGATCCGCCGGAGAAGCGCTTCGTCACCGCGCTCGTCTTTGTCTGCGAAACCCGGCTCGGCAAGCATTACCTGTTCCTGAACTGACACCGCAACCGCTTTCCCGACTTCCCGGGCGTCGTCTCTCTCTTCGAGGGGCGACGCCTTTTCTTTTCTTCGAAGGGCGCGGGGTAAGTCAATCGACCGTGAAGCGCGGCAGCGCGAGCGCCAGCGCAAAGACGACGATCGCCAGTGCGAAGAACACTCCGCCCACGAGGGCATCGTATTCGAGCCCGCCCAGCCTGCCGAGCATATAGCTCCAGTCGTGCGCGGCCCTGTCACCGCCGAGCAGGGGAAGCTGCCGGGCCCGGGCGTCGGCGGCGTACACACTGATGTTGACCAGATTTTGCCCGAGCCAGAAGAGCATGACCTGAGCGCCAAAGCGGTAGTCGTTCCAGAGGAAATGCCCCACGAGCATGAGCGGAAGGAGGATCTGCAGGAGCGTGCCCCCGGCCATCCGGAGAAAGGGGCCGAAGGGGGCAAAGAACACGTGCCCCGCCTCGTGGATGACCAGATCGGCGGCATCGAGGAAGGTATAGGCGCCGCGCGTGAGCGCGAAGTATGCGCACAGCGGCAATAAAACCGCAGAGCCGATCCACGGCTTGAGAAAGGCGTCGTACCGCCTTCGGAACGAGGGAAAGGGTCTGTCGGCTTCCACGAGCGGCGCTTTTGTGTGAGAAGACGCTCCATGCTCCATCGGCGCGAACGGGGACGGCTCAACCCCACCCGCTCGCTTTCCGGCCGAAATACGTGATTTCTTCGCACAGCGCCGGAGCGGTTTAACGTAAATTCATGGGTGTTTTCTTGCTTTCCGTCCCGATCGGGAAACCGTACCTCGGGGCGCGGCGTGTCATCTTTTCACTACCGAAGTCCCGAGCATGCTCATGCGCCGACGCACGACAGATCCGCAGACGACGATGCCCCGGTGACCTTCGCGCGGATGCAGCCTCCACGCTCCGTCGAAGCACGATGGGGCTTTTTTTATTTCCCGCCCCGCTCGCCTCGAACCGGCCCGCGGCGCAGACGATACGCATTGACCCCTGACTTCAGGCTCCATGGCAGACACCATTAAACTCACCTTCCCCGACGGCTCCGTGAAGGAGTTCCCCCGCGGCGTCACCGGGCGCGAGGTGGCCCGGAGCATCTCGCCCGGACTGGCGCGGCAGGCGCTGGCCGTCGGCGTCAACGGCGAGGTGCGCGACCTCAGCCGTCCCATCGAAGAGGACGCCGAGATCCGCATCTATACCTGGCGCGATCCCGAGGGCCGGGCCACGTACTGGCACTCGACGGCCCACCTCATGGCCGAGGCGCTCGAAGCCCTCTATCCCGGCGTCAAGTTCGGCATCGGCCCGCCCATCGAACACGGCTTCTATTACGACGTGGACCTCGGCGAGCGGAAGATCGGGCCGGAGGACCTCGAAAAGATCGAGGCCAAAATGAAAGCGCTCGCCAGACGGGACGTCCCGTACGAGCGGAAGCCGGTCTCGAAGGAAGAGGCGCTCGCGTATTTCTCCGAGAAAGGCGACGAGTACAAGCTCGAGCTCCTCTCCGAACTCGAAGACGGAACCATCACGCTCTACCGGCAGGGCGCGTTCACCGACCTGTGCCGGGGGCCGCACGTGCCCTCGACGGGGGTGATCAAATACCCGAAGCTCCTCAACATTGCCGGGGCGTACTGGCGCGGCGACGAAAAGCGCCCGCAACTGACGCGTATCTACGGCATCAGCTTTCCCAAAAAGAAAGAGCTCGACGAGTACCTCGAACGGCTCGAAATGGCCCGCCGGCGCGATCACCGCAAACTGGGCCGCGAGCTCGAACTGTTCACCTTCAGCCGGAAAGTGGGCGCGGGGCTCCCGCTGTGGCTGCCCAGAGGCGCCACGCTTCGCGAGACCCTCATCAACTTCCTCAAGCAAGAGCAGCTCCGGCGCGGCTATCAACCCGTGGTCACCCCCCACATCGGGCGGCTCGAACTCTACAAGACGAGCGGGCACTATCCCTATTACAAGGACAGCCAGTTCCCGCCCATGATGGACGACGAGGAAGAAGGCTACCTCCTCAAGCCGATGAACTGCCCGCATCACACCCAGATCTACGACGCCCGCCCGCGTTCGTACCGCGAGCTTCCGGTGCGCCTGGCCGAGTTCGGCACGGTCTACCGGTACGAGCAGTCCGGCGAGCTCTCCGGGCTGACGCGCGTGCGCAGCTTCACCGTCGACGACGCGCACATTTTCTGCCTGCCCGAACAGGTCAAGGACGAATTCAAGGACGTGATCGACCTGACGCTCTTCGTCTTCGGTGCGCTTGGCTTCTCCGACTTCAAGGCGCAGATCTCTCTCCGCGATCCGGAAAACAGGGAGAAGTATGTGGGCGAGGATGCCCAGTGGGACGCCGCCGAGAACGCCATCCGCGAAGCCGCCGCCGAGATGGGCCTCGACGCCGTCGAAGAGAAAGGCGAGGCGGCCTTCTACGGGCCGAAGCTCGACTTCATGGTCAAGGACGCGCTGGGCCGCGAATGGCAGCTCGGCACCGTCCAGCTCGACTACAACCTGCCCGAGCGCTTCGACCTGACGTACGTGGGCGAGGACAACCGGAAGCACCGCCCCGTCATGATCCACCGCGCCCCCTTCGGCTCGCTCGAACGGTTCATCGGCGTGCTCATCGAACACACGGGCGGCAACTTCCCGACGTGGCTCGCGCCGGTGCAGGTGGCCGTCTTGCCGGTCGGGCAGGACTTCGAGGCATACGCCCGCCGGGTGACGGAGCAGCTCAAGGAGGCGGGCATCCGCGCCGAGGCGGACCTGCGCAACGAGAAGGTCGGATACAAGATCCGCAGCGCCGAGGTGATGAAGGTCCCCTACATGCTCATCGTGGGCGCGCGCGAAGAGGCCGCCGGCGCCGTCGCCGTGCGGCGACACGGGCAGGGCGACCAGGGCACGGAGCCGCTCGAAACCTTCCTCGGCCGCATCCGTGAAGAGGTCGAAGAAGCGATGCGTCCCCGCGTTTTCGCCTCGTGACCCCTCCCGAGACGCGGAGCCTTTTTCAAAAAACCCGCTCCCGCCGCGCCAGGAATAGGCAAAGTCTTTTTTTTACATTAACTTTTTCGCGAGTACGCGCCGTTCCGGCACGCATCGAACGTTCTCAACAACAAAAACGGTAGAAGAGCCATCGCTACGAAAAGGGTACGTATCAACGAACAGATCCGGGCGCCGCAGGTGCGCGTGGTCGATCCGAAAGGCAAGCACGGCATTTACGATCGGGATGAAGCCCTTCGGATGGCGCGCGAGCAGGACCTCGACCTCGTCGAGATCGCTCCGGGCGCTACCCCGCCGGTCTGCAAGATCATGGACTACGGGAAGTTCCGGTATGAACAGCAGAAGAAGGAGAAGGAGCAGCGGAAGAAGTCTCACACGGTTGAGATGAAGGAGATCCGCTTTGGACCGCACACCGACAAACACGATTTCGACTTCAAAACGAAGCACGCACGCACGTTCCTCGAACAGGGGCACAAGGTCCGCGCCTACGTGCAGTTCCGGGGCCGGAACATCATCTACAAGGATCACGGCATGGACATCCTCCGCCGCTTCATCGAAGAGCTGTCCGACCTGGCCAAGATCGACCAGGCCCCGCGCATGGAAGGGCGCCGGATGACCACCATCCTCGCGCCGCTCAAGAAAAAAGTCTGACGGCACGGGCGACTTCCCGAGCGGGCGCGACTTCACCGGAAATTCCCGCCTTCGTCCCCGGAGGAGTCGTCCTTTATCTTGCGTGTCGATGCCGTTAATGCTAATTTGGCAGGCTCAATGCTGCCTGTCGGAGAGGGGATCCAGCGATGGAACACCTCTCTTTTTTCATGGTATGAGCACGACTTCGCCCGCTGCCGGGTGTGAATTTGGACCAGAGGTGTCGATAATGCCGAAGATGAAAAGCAACAGCGGCGCAAAGAAGCGGTTTAAGCTGACCGGCTCGGGCCGCCTTCGTCGCAAAAAGGCTTACCACAGCCATATCCTGACCAAGAAATCTCCCAAGCGGAAACGTCATCTGCGGGAGAGCACCCTCGTCGACGCGAAGGACGAGAAGCGCATGAAGCGCTTGCTCGGAATCTGACCGGCGGCGTCGGTTTCCGCCGGGATCGGCAACCGACGGGGTCCCACGTATTTCTGAGAGCATAATCCAGCACAGGTAACCTACCATGCCACGCGCAAAGAATAGAGTCGCCTCCCGCCGTCGTCGCAAGAAAGTCTTGCAGATGGCCAAGGGATACTGGGGACGACGGAGCAAGATCTACACGGTCGCCAAGCATGCCGTGGAGAAAGCGCTCCAGTATCAGTACCGGGATCGTCGCGCGCGCAAGCGCCAGTTCCGCCGCCTGTGGATCACGCGCATCAATGCGGCGGCGCGGCTCAACGGCACCACGTACTCGAAGCTGATGGGCGCACTCGGCAAGGCCGACGTCGCGCTCAACCGCAAGGTGCTCGCGGACCTGGCCGTGCACGACCCGAAAGCCTTCGCCAAAGTCGTGGAACGCGTCCGCTCATGAGCCGTCTTCCCCGCACCCGATTTACCACCGGCACGTCCCTGCTTCGCAGGTAGACAGCGGCGCCGGTCGGTCTGTGTTCGCGCGCCCGTCGCGCCAACGTCCCGCCCCTGTCCGCAGGCCCGGCGGGATTTTTTTTGTCCCCGTTAGCGCGCCCGTCATCCCCGCTCGACGCACCGAAAACGACTCCGACCCGTCATGCCCGACCTTTTCGACGAACTCCAACGCGCCATCGAGGCGGAGCCGCTCGACACCGAAGAGGCCATCGACCGCTTCCGCATCCGGTATCTCAGCCGGAAACAGGGGCGCATCACCGAGCTTCTGAAACAGATCCCGACCGTCGCGCCGGAGGAACGCAAAGCCTTCGGCCAACGGGTGAACCGGCTCAAGAAGCTGGTCGAAGCGCGCATCGAGGCGGCCCGGGAACGTCTGCGACGGAGCCGGACCGTGGCCCGCCCGGAGATCGACCTGACGTTGCCCGGACGCCGGCCCCTCCCCGGCTCGACGCACCCGCTCACGCAGACGCTCGAAGACATCAAGCGCGTCTTCACGAGCTACGGCTTCTCCATCGCCGAAGGCCCCGAGATCGAGGACGACTGGCACAACTTCACGGCCCTCAACTTCCCGCCCGACCACCCGGCGCGGGACATGCAGGACACGTTCTTCCTCGAACCGCCCGAACGCGAGCACGGGGGCATCCTCCTGCGCACGCACACCTCGCCGGTGCAGATCCGCATCATGGAGTCGGAGCCGCCGCCGTACCGCGTCATCGTGCCGGGGCGCGTGTACCGGAACGAGGCGATCTCGTACAAATCGTACTGCCTGTTCCATCAGGTCGAAGGGCTGTGCGTGGACGAGGGCGTCACGCTCGGCGACCTCAAACAGATCCTTCACGCCTTCGCCCGCGCCCTCTTCGGCGAGGACGTGAAGATGCGCTTCCGCCCGAGCTTCTTCCCCTTCACCGAGCCGAGCGCCGAGGTGGACATCTGGTGGCCCGACCCCGCCCTCCCGAACGGCGGCAAATGGCTCGAGATCCTGGGTTGCGGCATGGTCGATCCGAACGTCTTCGAAGCCGTCGGCGTCGATCCGGAGCGGTACACCGGGTACGCCTTCGGCATGGGCATCGAGCGCATCGCCATGCTCCGGTACGACATCGGCGACATCCGCACGTTCTATGAGAACGACGTGCGGTTTCTGGCGCAGTTCTGATCGCCCGAAGCGATCCGCGCCCTCCGTTTGACGGCTCTATTACCCTGCCCCTTATTTCCATGAAGATCAGCTATTCCTGGCTTAAAGATTACGTCGATCACGACCTCTCGCCCGAGGCGCTGGCCGAGCGACTGACGATGAGCGGGCTGGAGGTCGAAAGCGTGGAGACGACCGGCGCGGCGCTCGAGGGCGTCGTCGTCGGAGAGGTGCTCGAGGTCCGCCCGCACCCGAACGCGGACCGGCTGACGGTGTGCCGCGTGGACGTCGGCGCGGGCGAGCCGGTGTCGATCGTGTGCGGCGCGCCGAACGTGGCGGCGGGGCAGAAGGCGCCCGTGGCCACCGTCGGCGCGAAGCTGCCGAACCCCGCCAACCCCGGGAAGCCCTTCAAGATCAAGAAGGCGAAGATGCGCGGCGAGGTGTCGATGGGGATGATCTGCGCCGAGGACGAACTCGGCCTCTCGGACGATCACTCGGGCATCATGGTGCTCCCGGAAGACGCCCCCGTCGGCGCGCCGCTTTCCGAGTACCTCGAACGGGCGGGGCTGGGGGGCCGCGACGCCGTGCTCGACGTCGCCATCACGCCGAACCGCCCCGACGCCGTCAGCCACATCGGCGTGGCGCGGGACGTGGCGGCGCTCACACGGAAGCCGCTCCGGCGGCCCGAGGTGCGCGTGCCCGAACCCGGCGGCGAGGCGGCCCGGCTCTTCTCCGTCGAGATCAAAGCGCCGGAGGGATGCGGGCGGTACGTGGGCATCCTCGTGCGCGGCGTCACGATCAAGGAGTCGCCCGCGTGGCTCAAGCGACGGCTCGAAGCCGTCGGGCTCCGCCCCCGGAACAACGTGGTCGACGTCACGAACTACGTCATGTACGAGTGCGGGCAGCCGCTTCACGCCTTCGACTTCGACCGGATCGCCGGGCCGAAGATCATCGTCCGGTTCACCCAGAAGGAGCAGCCCTTCGTCACGCTCGACGACAAAGAGCGGATGCTTCCGCCGCGCACGCTCATGATCGCCGACGCCGCGCGTGACGTGGCCATTGCGGGCGTGATGGGTGGGCAGAACTCGGAGGTGACCGGGGAGACGACGAACGTGCTCATCGAGAGCGCGTACTTCGACCCCTCCACGATCCGGAAGACGGCGAAGGCGCTTCAGCTTCAGACCGACGCCTCGTACCGCTTCGAGCGGGGCGTGGACCCGGAGGGGCAGGCGTGGGCCGCCGCGCGCGCCGCCGAACTGATGGCCGAGCTGGCCGGCGGCGAGATCGTGCCCGGCATGGT
>JALSSK010000214.1 GCA_026984335.1 Rhodothermales bacterium | reverse complement strand
TCGGCTGCGGGCGCTGCTTCCGCCGTCGCCTCGGCTTCGGGCGCTGCTTCCGCCGTCGCTTCGGGCGCTGCTTCCGTCGCTTCGGCTGCGGGCGCTGCTTCCGTCGCTTCGGCTGCGGGCGCTGCTTCCGTCGCTTCGGCTGCGGGCGCTGCTTCCGTCGCTTCGGCTGCGGGCGCTGCTTCCGCCGTCGCCTCGGCTGCGGGCGCTGCTTCCGTCGCTTCGGCTGCGGGCGCTGCTTCCGCCGTCGCTTCGGCTTCGGGCGTTGCTTCCGCCGTCGCTTCGGTCTCCGGAGCAGCCTCGGGCTGTGCGGCAGTCGCCTCGACTACCACTTCGGTCTCCTTCTCTGACGTAGCTTCTGCTTCAGACTGAATTGCTGTTTCGTTTTTTTGCTGGTCTTCAGCCATGTGTGTTTCTCCGGGCTTTGTCGCTGAGTCTCGACGCGCGAGATGAGGAGTAACGACACCGCCCTTCCTCCATTTAGTGAATGTACCCGGCAGCCGCTCCTCGTCCCGGTTGCCGGACCGGTTTATGCGGATCGTTCCGCGTGAAAAAAATGGCTTCACCCGTGTGGAAGCACGTGCCTCCCGGTGTGAGCCGCGATTAGCGAGGTTTCCTAAACCTTGGATGCCTGTATCCGTTCCCTAACCTTTTTAAAAATAAATGCAACTTGCTCATCCGGCGTCAGGTTCGTGGTGTCGAGCTCGATGGCGTCTTCGGCTTTGCGAAGAGGGGCCAGCGCCCGTTCCGCATCCTGCCGGTCCCGCTGTTCGAGTTCGGCGAGCACGCGCCCCTGAGCGACCGTGCGCCCGCGCGCCTTCAGTTCCGCCTGCCGGCGGCGAGCCCGTTCGAGCGGATCCGCCACCATGAAGACTTTTACCTCGGCGTCGGGGAAGACCACCGTACCGATGTCCCGCCCCTCCACCACCACGCCGCCGCCTTTGGCCACGAACTCGCGCGCGATCCGGCGCTGTGCGGTCACCATTTTCCTGCGCACCGGCTCGAGCGCACTGACGCGACTCGCCATGGCGCTCACCTCGGGCGTACGGATGAGGTCGGAGACGTCCTCACCGTCGAGGAGGACACGCATGCCGCCGTCCTCGTGGACAACGTCCAGCCTCATATGGGCCAGAAGCTTGCGCGCGTTGTCCGGGGTCGGCTCCATACCGGACCGGAGAAAGGCGAGCGCGATGGCGCGATACATTGCCCCGGTATCGAGATAAAGATATCCGAGCCGTTGCGCCAGCTTTCGCGCCGTCGTGCTTTTCCCCGATCCACTGGGACCGTCGATTGCGATGATCAAGTGTGCTTCAGCTTTGTTCAGAAAATCAAATTAACGATTCCACACCTGTACCGCAATAAAACGACCGGGACGGCTCATGAATTGCGCATGGAGGCGCTTGCGCATCCGGGCCCGGGCAGGCGCTCAGGAGCCAACCTCCCGGCTGACGATCGTGATGGGATTCGGATACCGTATCGGTCCGAGCGGCGTTTCGACGGTCGGCGTCGCCTTCAGTCTGATGCGTTTGGGCGATCCTCCCTGCCCCGAAACGGCAAGCGCCAGTTCCACGAGGTCGCGCGCGCTCCTATCGATGAACCGGACAAGATCGAGGCGGAGGGCGACCGGGAGATCCGTTGCCCCACCCGGCGCCAGCGACACCGGGTTCTCATAAACGCCGCTGACGGTCTCCTGATCGTCGAGGAGAAGCGTCCATTCGAGACGGGCAAGACGGGCAGTGACGCCGTTTTCGGCCGGATTTTCGGCACGCACGTGCACGACGAGATCGAGCGGGAGCTTTTTCGCGGCGACGGCGGCCGTCAGCCGGGCCACGTCCATCACGCCGAGGTCTTTGTACGAGCGTATACCGGAGACGTCGATCCCGGCGAGCCGGACGTCTGAAACGCGATCGAGGTCGAAGTTGATTTTTCGAAGGGATGCCACTTCGCGCAGCGTCCGGCAACCCGGCAGCGCCAGGAGGCCCGCGAGCACTATCGGACCGAGAAAACGGGTAAAACGGGTCGAACGCATCATGGGATTTTTTCCGGTATTGGGATTCTCAAGCTTCGGGAGAAAGGGGGTCGTGTCGCGGATGGAAACGTTAATCGTGTCGGGGAATACTTCATGCTATCGGTTTCCGGGCGGCCGGTAAGCTACGAAAAGCGCCGCGAAGTTTTCTCCACACAACCCGATATATGCGAAAACTCAAACACGCCGAGATCCCCAGGCCGGATCCCCGCGCGCTGGCCGCGCTTCCCCGCCATCCCATCGCCGTCGTGCTCGATGACGTGCGCTCGCTGTACAACGTCGGCTCCATCTTTCGCACCTCGGATGCGGCGCGCATCGAGCGTCTGTACCTTGGCGGCATCACGGGGACGCCGGAGCACCCGGGGCTGCACAAGACCGCGCTCGGCGCACAGGACACCGTCCCGTGGACCCACGTCCCCGACCCGCTCGAAGCCGTGGAGGCGCTTCGGAGGCGCGGGTACACCCTTGCCGTTCTCGAAATCACCGACACCCCTACCCCCGTTTCGAAGGTCCAGGGGACGGATTTTCCGCTGTGCCTGATCGTCGGAAACGAGGTGCACGGGGTCCGGGACGAGCTTATCGAGAAGGCCGACCTTGCGCTCGAAATCCCTCAATACGGCGTCAAACAGTCGCTGAACGTTGCGGTCGCCTACGGCGTCGCCGTCTTCGGGCTCGTCGAGCAGTATCGCGCCTCGCGCGGGTGAGCGCTCATGTTTTCGCACCGTTTTGACCCTTGCCGCGCCATCATCCGCGCACGGCATCGTATCTTGCCGCCGAGCGGCTCTCGCTCGAACCCACTTTCCACGCCTTCCGATGAGCCCATGACTCCCGAGCAACCGACCGGCACGCCGCTCTTTTCCGAGTTTCCGCCCGTGAAGCGTTCGGCATGGGAGGAAAAGATTCGGGTCGATCTCAAGGGGAAGCCTCTCGAAAGCCTCGTCCGGCACACGCTGGAGGGCTTCGATGTCGCGCCCTTCTATACGGCGGAGGACCTTCCCGACCTCGAAGCACTTCATGCGCACCCCGGCACGTTCCCCTTCGTGCGCGGCACGCGTCCGGACGGCGCGCCCGCCGCTATCCGCACCGACATCGCCGTGGCGGACGTGGACGAGGCGAACCGGCTGGCTCGGCGTGCCCTCGCGATGG
>JALSSK010000213.1 GCA_026984335.1 Rhodothermales bacterium | reverse complement strand
TCTCTCCCGGTGTCCCTGCCCGAGACGGCGCGTGTGGGGAGCCGGTCCAGCAGCAGGGCGGTGATGCCGATGCCGGCAGCCAGGGCTACGGCAATGAAGTACGTCGAGCGCACGCCCAATCTTGACAGGAGAAAAAAGCCCGCAAGAAAGGCTCCGAGCGATGCGCCAAGAGTGTTCACGGCATAGAGCAGCGTCCCCCGGCGTGCCAGTTGACGGCGATTGGCGCCCACGTATTGCGCCAGCACCGGAAACGTCCCTCCCATGAGAATGGTGGGAAACAGTAGAAGGGAGATGCTGAAACCGAACTTCCAGAGACCCAGGAAGCCCCGGTGGTTGCCCAGCAGGCTCACGACGGAGGCGTAATGATTTTCGTAATAATCCAACCCCGGAAGCCAGAAGAGGGCCGTCAGGGCAATGCCCAGTTCCATGAGGCCGTATAGGGTGAGAGAGCGTCGAAACCGCATGGCGGCATTGCCCCCGACCCAGCCGCCGAGCGCCAGGCCGAGGAAAAAAGCTGCGAGCGTGGCGGCGGTTGAATAGGCGGCATTGCCGAAGACCAGTCCGAGCCGATACATCCAGACGACCTGTAGGATCAGACCGACCGCCCCGGAAAGGAAAAACAGTCCCGTCAATACGAACAACCGAGCCGAACCGGGGGAATCGGCGATGCGTTTTTCAAGAGACATATCGGATGGGATACGAAATCCGGGGGCGTGTGAAGAACCCTCCACAGACCGGCCTGTCTTTGGAGCGCCTTGTTTTCGGAAGGGGGAGGCGACCAAAACGGCAAAGGGGACTTGTGAGGTCCCCCTTGCCGTTTCGATGGCTGCAGTCATCTACGGATTGCGATCCAGGCAACCCTTGAAGTTCGGATTGTTCGATTCCGAGATGGGGACGGGGAACGTTACGTCGGAACCGTATTCCCCGCCCTTGAAATAGGGGCCCCAGGGAAAGACCCTGGAGACGTCTTCTCCATAGACCCGCACCAGGCGGCGGAGGTCGCCCTGGCGATGGCCGGTGCTGAAGAGCCAGAAGGCGCGCTCGTCGAAGTGAAACTTGCGCAGTTGATCGGGGGACATCCCGGTCAAATCCACCGGTTCGAGCCCGACGGTCGCGCGCAGGGCGTTGTGGATGGCGGCCACCTGAGCCGCATCGCCGGCCCGCACCGCCGCTTCCGCCTCGATCAGCCGGGCCTCGATGCCGGAGGCCAGCGGAACGGGTGCGCTCGACGAGGTGAACTTGAGCTGGTTATAGTACAGGGTGATGTCATCCTGGCCAAAAGCCGTCCCGCCGTCCCAGGGGGTGCGCGGGTCCATGGCCGAGCGGTACAACAGGCCGTTTTGGCCTTTTCCGTCGGCGATGGAATACTGGCGGCGCACGGTGGTCATGATGTAAATGCCGTTCTCCTGCCGCCGGCTGTTGTCGGAGTGTTCGATGTTGTAGACGTAGTCGGTCGGCACCGAGCTTACCTCCGTGGCCGCCGCTTCAATCTGACCCAACCCGAGGAGGGCGCGGGCCTTGCCGATGCGCGAGAGGTTGGTCAGGTTCTCGTCTCCACCGGCCCGGGAGATGGCTTGGTCGAACCATTCGACGGCCTTGTTGAACATCTCTTCGGTCGTCAGCGGTTCTCCAAACTGGAGTTCCCCGCCGTCGGCCGGCGCTTTGCTGAAGGGCACCCCGGAGCAGAAGGTTTCCGCAAACATCACGTACGAATAGCCCACAATGCTCTGCATCTCGCTCTCGATGTCGGGCACGCCGCCGAACTGCGCGGCCAGGTCAAGGGTGGCCTCCGCGGCGGCGCGGGCTCTGTGCAGGTTGCCGTAGATGGTGTTCATGGTCCCGTTCGTGTTCTGAACGAGACGGGTATCGCCTTCACGACGGGTCGGGAAGGTGCCCGAATAGTCGTATTCGTCCGACATGAGGCCGCTCATGACGATCAGGCCGGCCGTGGCGCCGTGACCGGCCGCCGAACCGCTCATGGCGACGGCCAGGTCGCCGAGCGAACCGGCCCGCAACGTTTCAATGCCCGCTTCACTGTTCAACGACTCGGGCGTGACGATGTCCGGATCGGTCACGTCAACCAGGGAATCGCAGGCTGCGGCGCCGAATATCGAAAGGACCATTGCGCCGGCGACGAGATACCGCCGGACTCTTCCGGGGCGATCTATGTTCTTCATGACGAGTCTCCAGGTTAAGAAGCTAAAAGGTGAAGTTCACACGGGCTTTCCACGAACGAACCGGCGGTTGGCTGAGAAACTCCTGGGTGGTGAAATTGCTCTGACCGACCGAGTTGATTTCGGGATCGAGTCCGGTGTAATCCGTCCAGAGGCCCAGATTCTGGCCCGAAATCGTGAAGCCCAGGCGCGAAACGCCCAGGGAGCGCAACCAGGTCCGGGGAGCGTTGAAAGTGAGTGAGACTTCGCGCAACCTCCAGAAGGAAGCATCTTCGATGTATCCGGCATTCGTGCCGAAGAACTTCGACGCGACGGCTCTCGCCTGATCTTCCAGCGAAGCGTTGGGATCGTTCAGTTCCCGCGTGTTGCTGTTCCCGTTTCGCCAGGCGCCCGTGTTGTTGTAGAGTTTCTGGCCGCCCCGGTAGTTGAGCAGGGCCCTTGCGACGATCTTGTCGCCGAACAAGCCCAGGGCGCCCGTCAGAGAGATGTCCGTCGTGGCGAAGGGGGAGCCGAGGAAAACGGTCTCTCCCACCTGCACTTCGTCCCGGCCGATCAGCCCGTCGCCGTTGGCGTCGCTGAAAGTGAACTCCTCATCCCAGTAGCCTCCGAGCGGGTACCCTTCCACGTGGCGCTGCACGCCGAAGATGACCGGCTCGATGCCTTCGCCGAGCGTGGTCAGTTCGTTGTCGAGGAAAGCTCCCACGAAGTCGAGGTGGAACGAGGTCGTCTCGTTTTCGAAGATCCGGGTGTTCAGCCCCAGTTCGATCCCCGTATTCTTTACGGAGCCCAGGTTCTCGAAACGCCCCGCTCCGACGCCGAGCGACAGGGGCAACTGCCGGAAGATCAGCGCGTCTTCGGTTTGTTTGTTGAAGTACGTCACCTCGACGCCGACGCGGTCCGAGAGGATGGTGGCGTCCATACCGAACTCGATTTCGCGAGAGCGTTCCGGCTTGAGGTTGGCATTGCCGACGCCGCCGAAGGTGACGCCGGTGACGTTCTGCCCTCCGTCGACGGTGGCCGCGATCGGGTTGAAGAACCTCAAGGCATCGTTCGTGCCCGGCTGGACGCCCGATTCGCCCCAGGCGCCTCGAAGCCGGAGGGAACTGATCCATTGGCGGCTCACGTTGAAGAACGATTCGTCCGAGATCAGCCACGAGACGCTCAGTTTCGGGTAAACGACCGCATCGAGCGAGGCCCCGAAGGCGCTCCCCCGGTCCGACCGGATCGCGCCGGTGATGAAGAGCCGGTCTCGGAAGATGACCTGTTCCTCTACGAAGATGCCGACCGTGCGCTGCTCGCTCGTCTGCTCCACGCTGGTCGTCGTTGCTGCGCCTGCAATGGAACTGCTGCCGGCCACCAGTTGCAGACCGGTCGAGAGCGTGCCCTGGATGAGATTCTGAAGGTACTGAAAGCCGACGGCCGTGCGGGAGGTGAAATTCCCGGACAACGCTCGCTTGTAGGACCCGATCAGGTCGAGCGTATACACATACTCGTTGAAGCGGTTGGAGAAACGGGCGCCCTGGTCGAAGTTGAGAAAGGCCGGGGCCTTGCCTGTCGGAAAGAACTGGTTATCCCACCGGGACGTGAAGTCCAGCCCGCCGGAAGCACGGAGGTTGAGGTTTTCGGTGAGCCCCCAGTCCGCTTCGAGCCCCGTCGTGAAGCGATCGATGTTCTGGCGCGTGTCGATGGTAAAGAGTTCCTCCGGCGTGAATTCGCCCCAGCCGTCGTTGACGGCGGGCGTGGCGCTGCCGTTGAGCCCCTGCCCCATGAGCCCCAGCGCAAAGTTGTCGTTCAAGGGCAGCTTGAGGTCGCTGGAGGTATAGCCGAGCGAGAGCTTCAATTTCAGGTCTTCCGACACCTCGGAGCCGAAGTTCCCACGGAAGCTGGCCCGTCGCAGATTGTTGATCGGGAGGACCCCCTCGTTGTCGGCATAGTTTCCGGAAAGGAAGTAGGTGAGGGCTTTGCTGCCGCCCGAAACGCTCAGTCCCATGCCGTACGACTGACCCGTTCGGAACGGTGAGGTCCGGGGATCGGTGAGCGGCTGGAAAGAGTTGATGGTGCGCTGCGAGCAGATCCCCTCCGCCGCCTCGAACGTAAAGCAAGGATTCCCGGAAGCGTCCAGAGCCTGAAAGTTGGCCGGGTAGTCCCCGATGTCCTTGACCAGCCCGGTTTCCATGAATGCCGACCACCTCGGGCGGCCCGTGCTGCCCCGTTTGGTGGTGATCCGGATCACACCGTTGGCCGCGACGGAGCCGTAGAGAGTCGTTGCAGAAGGGCCTTTGATGATTTCGATGGACTCGATGTCTTCCGGATTGATGTCGTTCAGGCGAGACGGCGATTGCCCTCCGGTCTCGAAAGAGATGGAGTTGGGCTGGTTGTTGATCAGGACGCCGTCTACGTAAATGACCGGTTCGTTGGACAGCGAGGCGCTGTTCGATCCACGGATCCGGATGCGCGAACCCATGCCCGTGGATCCTCCACTGTCCATGATTTGGACGCCCGTTGCCTGGCCCTGAAGCAGGTCGGAGATGTCGTTGATGGGCCGCACCTTCACGTCGTCGGAAGCGTCGATCCGGGCTACGGCATTGCCGATCTCAACCTTTCGACGCACGCCGGTGGCGGTAACCACGAGTTCGTCCAGACCCATCACGGAGGATTCCAGACTGAAATTCACTGTCGAGGTCTCCCCATCGGCGACGTTCACGGACTTGCTGGATGGACTGAAGCCGATGAAGAGCGCCGTGATCGTGTGGGCGCCGACGGGGACGTGCGCTATCGTGTAGTTCCCGTCTACATCGCTTGAGGCGCCCAGGTTGAGGCCTTCGATGACGACGTTTACTCCCGGCAGCGCTTCCCCGGTTTCGGCGTCGGTGACGCGTCCGGAAACGGTTCCTTCTTGAGCGAAGATGGATGGTGCTATTCCCATCGTCAGAAGAAAAGTGGTTAACAACCTGAAGGTTGCAAGTTTGGATAAGACGTATTTCATGGCGCCTCCTGCAAAATGGCGGGTTCGAGGGACTGAACGAGAGATCACACGGATGCGTCGGGCAGAGATACCCCCGCGCGGAGATTATCTCATGGGACTTGTCACCATGGGTGGTGAACTGCCTTTGCCGGTGGCGGGATCGAAGCTTATCTGCACATCCGGCGTGCGCGGTGGATCACGGTGTCTCGGTGCATCTGCATGTGCGCAGCGGGGTCGGCACGCAAGCAACCTTGGATAGCGAGAATCCGTCAGCGAACCTTAAATGAACCTTAAACGAACCTTAAAGAAACCTTAAATGAACCTTAAAAGGATTCCCGGAAGGGGAGGTTCGGCCTGGAGGAGACGCGGTGTCCGGAGGCTTTCTTCGAGGCGGGCGTCGGCGTTTCGCCGCGCCCCGGAGGAAACGGCGTCAGGCGCTTCGAGGGGCGGAGTCTCGGGCAGCGGGGGGCCGGGTGAGCAGGCGCAGCAACTCGTCCCGGTGTTTCCGGACCGCGCGCAGACCGGCTGTGATGCACACGTGCCGGGCGTTGAAGTCCAGCGTATCGATGGCGCGCTGAAACGAGGGCCGCAACACCAGGTCCGCTTCGGCGAAACGTATGTCGGCGTGGCGGAGGTGACAGATCTCGACGGCCCGCATCAGCGCCTGGTAGCCGTTCCGGATCTCCGTCGTTTCCAGCTCCTGTCCGGGATCGACCGCGATGACGATCGGGGAGGCAAACGCGCGCGCCACGTCGATCGGGGCGATGTCGGCGTAGGCGCCGTCCGCGAGGATGCGTCCCTGGTGCATCAGGGGCGGTACGATGCCGGCAAGCGCCGAGCTGGCGTAGATCGCCTGCGCCGCATTGCCGGTGCGGAACACGCACCGGTGTCCGCTCCGCAGGTCGGTCGTGGACACGGCCAGGGGGATGCGCGCATCTTCCAGGTTGCGGCCCTCGGTGAGCGTTTGCAGGAGGGATTGCCCGGCGTCGAGGGCGCGTTCTCCCACGCCCCATCCCGAGAAGAGGTCCTTGACGGCGCGCAGGTAGGTCAGCGACGCGCGCACCTTGTCCGGCAGCCGCCTGCGGGTTGCGTCGCGGGTGTGGAGCGGTCCGGGAAAGGCGCTCGTGTCCATCTCCAGGAGGGCGCAGTACCAGTCGCTGCGCAGGCCGTAGGTCACCCCGACGACGGCGCCCATCGAGACGCCCACGATGGCGTGGGGGCGGAACCCATAGGCTTCGAGCCCGCGCAAGACGCCTACGTGGGCGAAGCCGCGCGCGCCTCCTCCGCCCAGCACCAGCGTAAAGGGCGAATAGGCGGGGGATGCGGAAGGCGTCTTCATGGCGGAGAAGCCAGGAGATGGCAGGACGTGCAGAGGGCGAAGACGACGGGCGCCGCCCCCGCTTTCATGTGGTCGGGAAGAAGAGGCCTCATCGGGGACGCAACCGAGAGGGCGGGTCGTGCGGGCAAGTTCGCTGTTCGAAGCTGAAACGTACCTTAAAGCGGCCTTAAATTTCATTAAGGATGTCCGGGCCGCGTTGCGCGGGAAGGAGCGCGCTCCCGCGCCGGTGCTCCGTCATGCGTTCAGCCCGGAAGGCGGCGTCGTCACGTCGGCCACGCACCGGTCCATGGCGGCCGTGTGCACGCGTTTTCCGTGTTCACACCAGAGGCACGCGCACGATTCCTGCCGGCAGGCCGTCTCTCGGAGGTGGGGGTGGATCTGTCGCCGGGCGATTTCATACAGCAAACGTTTGGGGCGCGAGGGCTCGTAATGCCTGCGGAGCGAGGCCGTCACGTCCCGACCGGCCAGGCGACGGAGCACCCAGAGGTAGCCGTGGTTGCCCAGTTGGCTGAAGAGCAGGCGGTTGGCCAGCGACGTCTCGATCCGGGGCACGATGCGTTGCCGGCACAGGGCGTCGTAATCCTCGTCCTCGAGGATGGCGTGCGCCGCCAGAAAGCCGGAAAGCATGGCGTAGCGAAGGCCGAACCCCCACAGCGCATCCTGAAACCCCGCCCGCTCTCCGACGAAGTACAGGCGGTCGCCGCGCGTCCAGGAAGGCCTGACGTCAAAGTTGATGTAGCCTCCGAAGGTTTGAGGGGACCGCACGTCGAAATCGACCACGCTCCGGATGGTCGTCAGGGCGCGCTCGAAGTACGTTTGCGCATGTCTGAAGTCGTCGTAGAGGCACGTGGCCAGCGTGGCCCTGCCCGCCTGGATGAGCAGATAGGCGTAGGCCCTCGGGGCGAGGCGGTCGTCGAGGAAGCCGAAGCAGGCGTCGGGGTGCGACGTTTCGAAGACCACGCCGCGGGCGATGGCGTCGGCGGCGCGGGGGCCGGTCGCCACGATCACGCGCTCGGCCTCCGCATGCGTGACCTTGCGCCCGAATCGGATCTCCGCCCCGGCCTCGAGCGCCTGTCGTTTGAGCCCCTGGTCCAGCGACTCCGGCCCGACCCCGCGCTCGACGAGGTAGAACCAGGGGCGGGCGGCGCGGACGTCGAAGCGATCCGACGCCGGTCCGTAAAACGTGCCCGCCGTGTACGGAACGCAGCGGAAGTTGACCGCCACCCCGAGGGAGGCCAGGAAGTCGAGGACGTCCTCCTCGGTGGACCAGTTCTCCAGCCCCTGATAGTCGCCGATGAACCGCGCGCCGGCGTCGTGCGCCTTCTCGAAGACGACGGTTTTTACCCCGTTCCGGGCCAGCGTGAGGGCAGCCGTGAGCCCGGACGGACCGGCGCCGATGATGTGCACTTCGCGCGGGGTCATCGTCTCACTCCATCAGACATCCAAGACGGGAAACGCTGCCGGGCCCCTCTTCGTCCCTCCGGGGCGACGATGAGCCGCCCGCGGAATTTTTGGCGCGGGCAACCGAAGGTGTAGACGCCGGGGCGCTCCGGCATGACCTCCACGGATACCGCTTCGCCGGCGGGGAGGCGAACCGCTTTGCCGAAAGCCAACAGGTGCACCTTGCCCGTACACCGGGGCGCCCGGGCCTCTCGCCGGAAGGTCAGGCGGACCGGGCGCCCGGGCCGGGCGAGGATGACGCCCGGCACGAAGGCGGTCTCTCCCACGAGCACGGCGGCTTCCTGGTAGCCGTCGCGGCCCGGGACGGCGCGCATACGGCCTCCGCTCCACGGCCAGAACAGCAGGACGAGAACGACGATGCCGAACAGGCCTACCAAAAGAATCATCCAGGTCTGGGGGGTCATGGCATGGGTCCTCAGGTTCGGGCGTCGGTTTCGCTAGCCTGGCGCTCGCCGCCTGCGTCCGGCAGAGAAGAACCGTGAAGGGGGCGACTCATCAGGCGCTCCGCGACCCGGATCGCGTCGTTCAGTTGCTCCAGAACCCCTTCCATGCGGGATCGAAGGTGGAGCAGGTTGCGCTGGGCGTCCGGCGGCGCGCTCTTCGTTTGCAGCATCCGGCTGCTCCACCGGCGGACCTCCCGGGTCTGCAGGGTCAGAAGCATCCTTGCTCTCCGAAGGTGCGTGAGCCGCTCCGGTTGCCCGGTTGCGGGGTGGGTGGACCGCAGAGGCGCGCGATCATCGCGGAACCAGTCACCAGGGGGCGGGGCCCATAATCGTACGTGGTGTTCGTGATCGACTGCCGTACCGGAGGGATGCCGGGTGTCGTACGTGGCGTTCATGAGGGACCTCCCTGTGGAATACCGGGTGTCGAAAGCAGGGAACGGCCGCCCGATCCACGGGCCGCGTCCCGTTTCCTGAGGCAATTTCCCGGAACGCACCTGAAACGATCCTTAAAAAAAGCTTAAACTTGCTTCAGACTCCCGGCAAAAGGCGCGGGAGAACCACGGCGCCCAGACCGATCCGGCCATTGCCTTCCGAATCCCCGGTTCCCGTCTCCCGGCCTTTTTCGCAACGCTTGAGACGCCCGGAACGACTCGGGAGCGCTTGTTCGAGATCTGATGCGAGGGGGAATTTTTGCGCAAAAATAAATTCCGCGGGCCGCTTCGGGATTGGCCCCAAACAAAAAAGCCCGACCGCAGGGGCCGGGCTTTTCTGTTACAATATTTGCAGGGGATTTTACCCCGAATGGGCTTCTTAGTCCACTCGCTGCACGTTCGCCGCGCTCAATCCCTTGGGAGTGCGCTCGACTTCATATTCCACTTCTTCTCCATCACGGAGACCGTCATCCCAGCCGAGGCCTTCAACGTTGTTGCGGTGCACGAAAACATCTTTGCTCCCGTCGTTCGGTTCGATGAAGCCGAATCCTTTTTCGGCGTTGAACCATTTCACTTTACCTTGTGCCATTGTGTTGTACGTTGTGTTTTTCACTGAACGCCGGTATCAGAATCAACCTGTAACACGTTTGGAACAGGGTGCAAAGACGTGGTGTCAGCGAGGTGTTTTTTGATGTGTTTGAAAGGGTTCAACGCGCGATGGAACGAGAGGTTCTTGCGCGGCGCAAACAAAACGCCAGACTGAGAAACGGCCGGCTTTGATCCTGGCGGGCCATGCCCGGGATCGTCGGTTCGACTTTCCGGCGCCTCATGCGCGCCGAAGCCGTCCGAGGGCGTTAAGCGGATTGCCGGGGGCCGGCGGGAGGAAGGTCCGCGCCCTGTGCGTCCGGCTCCGGAAGGAGGCTCTGTGGGGGCGCTCGTCGTTCCGGGCGGGCGATGCTCCGGGGTTGCCTCCCTGTCGGGGTTTCTGTAGCTTCTGCCCAACGGCGGTCCGCCCCCGGCGGCTGATCGCTGCGGTCAAAGAATGCCAACCTCAAAGGAGAAGAACGTGAGTGGACACGGCAAATGCCCGGTGACGAGTGGAGCCCGCAGGCCCACCACTATCGGAGGCACATTGATTCGGGACTGGTGGCCGAACAAGTTGAACCTCAAGATCCTCCATCAGAACACCCCGGTCATCCAACCCCTGGACGACGACTTCAATTACGCCGAAGCGTTCAACGAACTCGACTATTACGCCCTCAAGGAAGATCTCTTCGCGCTGATGACCGAGCCCCAGGAGTGGTGGCCGGCCGATTATGGACATTATGGCCCCCTGTTCATCCGCATGGCCTGGCACAGCGCAGGCACCTATCGCGTTCAGGATGGGCGGGGCGGCGGCGGCGCCGGCAATCAGCGTTTTGCCCCCGTCAACAGCTGGCCCGACAACGTGAACCTGGACAAGGCGCGTCGGCTGCTCTGGCCCATCAAAAAGAAATACGGAAACAAGATCTCCTGGGCGGATCTGATCATCCTGGCCGGGAACTGCGCTTATGAGGCCATGGGGTTCAAGACCTTCGGCTTCGGCGGCGGACGCGAGGACATCTGGGAACCGGAGGAGGACATCTACTGGGGCCCCGAGACCGAGTGGCTGGGGGATCAGCGCCACCGGGGCGAGCGGGACCTGGAGAATCCCCTGGCTGCCGTGCAGATGGGCCTGATCTACGTGAATCCGGAGGGCCCCAACGGCGAACCGAATGTGCTGGCGGCCGCGAAGGACATCCGGGAGAGTTTTAAACGCATGGCCATGGACGACGAGGAAACCGTGGCGCTCATCGCCGGCGGGCACACCTTCGGAAAATGCCACGGCGCCGCCGATCCCGGCAAGTACGTCGGGCCGGAACCCGAGGCCGCTCCCATCGAGGAGCAGGGCCTGGGCTGGAAGAACAGCTACGGCGCCGGCAAGGGGGCGGACACCATCACCAGCGGCCTGGAAGGCGCGTGGACTCCGACTCCCACCCGCTGGGACAACAGCTTCTTCGACCTCCTGTTTCGCTATGACTGGAACCTGGAGAAGAGCCCGGCCGGAGCCTGGCAGTGGGCGCCCACCGACCCGGATACGGCGGATCTGGTGCCCGATGCCCACGATCCCGTCAAACGACACAAGCCCATCATGTTGACCACGGACCTGGCCCTGCGGATGGACCCCATCTATGGGCCCATCTCCAAACGGTTCCATGAGAACCCGGAGGCGTTCGCCGATGCCTTCGCCCGGGCCTGGTTCAAGCTGATCCATCGCGACATGGGACCCCGCGCGCGCTATCTCGGCCCCGAAGTCCCCGACGAAGACCTCATCTGGCAGGACCCGATCCCGCCCGTCGATCACCCGCTGATCGATGACGGGGACGTCGCCGGCCTCAAGGAGCAGATCCTCCAGTCGGGGCTTTCGATCTCGGAACTGGTCTACACCGCGTGGGCATCGGCCTCCACCTTCCGCAACTCGGACAAGCGGGGCGGGGCCAACGGCGCCCGCATTCGTCTTGCGCCGCAGAAGGATTGGGAGGTGAATCAGCCCGACCAACTGGCCCGGGTGCTGACGACGCTGGAGCAGATCCGGACCGCATTCAACGACTCCGCCACGGATGGCAAGAAGGTCTCTCTGGCCGACCTGATCGTGCTGGGCGGCTGTGCGGCCGTGGAAGAGGCTGCGAAGCGGGCCGGGTATGACCTTGCCGTCCCCTTCACCCCGGGCCGCATGGACGCCTCCCCGGAACAGACGGACGTGGACTCCTTCGCCTACCTGGAGCCGTTCATGGATGGCTTCCGCAACTACGTCAAACCCGGATGCGAGGCGCTTCGGCCGGAAGAGTGGCTCATCGACCGGGCCCAGCTCCTGACCCTGTCCGCGCCGGAAATGACGGTGCTGGTCGGAGGGCTTCGGGCCCTGAATGCCAACTTCGGCGGCTCCCGGCACGGCGTCTTCACCGAACGTCCGGAGACCCTCACCAACGACTTCTTCGTCAACCTGGTCGATATGGGCACGGAGTGGACCCCCGCCTCAGAGGAGGAGAACCTGTTCGAGGGACGGGACCGGGCCACCGGCGAGGTCAAGTGGACCGGCACGCGGGCGGATCTGATCTTCGGTTCGAACGCTGAACTGCGGGCGATCTCGGAGTTCTACGCCCAGGACGACAGCCGGGAGAAGTTCGTGCATGACTTCGCGGCCGCGTGGAACAAGGTGATGAACCTGGATCGCTTCGACCTGACCCGTTCATGACCTTCTCGGCGATGCCTCGGGCAGGGCGGCGCCCCGGGCGCCGGCGTCGGTTCCATCCGTTCGTTTCGACGAAAGAGAAGAGGGACTGCGCCGTCGGCGTCTCAGGGGGCTTCCGGGCTCATTCCCGCACCCAGATCTTCAGGCTCGTCGGCGGGAGGGTGAGGGTGACGGCGGCGTCTCCGGTCAGCATGGCGTCCGGCCCTTCGACGCCGGCTTCGTGGTCCACGCGGTCGCCGTCGGCGATGAGCCGCCACGCGCCGGCGGGGAGCGCCACGTCCTCGAAGGTCTGCGTCTCGGCGTCGGTGTTGACGAGCACGAGCACCCGTTCCTCGACGAGGTAGCCGAGGAGGCGGTCGTTCTCCGGGAGGATCCACCGGTAGTAGCCCTCCGGGACGGGATCGGCCGTGCGGAAGACCTTGCCGTAGTCGCTCATGCGGAAGGCGATCAGCCCTTTCCAGTAGGCCCGCATGTTCGCATAGTCGTTCGGCCCGTCACTCCGCCCGACGTTCTCCCAGACGAATTCGTTGGGCCGCCGGAGGTTGTACGTGTCGTCCCGGCCCTTGAAATAGATCGGGCCGCTCGCGGTCGCCTTCTCGAAGGCCTCGATCGGGGCGATGCCCTTGCTCCGCATCATCTCCGAGCCGCCGTGGATCACGACGGGGCCGACGGTGGTGAAGAGCAGTCCGGCGGCGATCTTGTACGGCCCGGCGTCCACGCCTTCGTTGCCGTTCCAGTCGTGCGTGGCGAAGCGGTCGGCCAGGGTCCAGTTGTCGTGGATGTCGAGGTAGGCGATGCCCCGGTTCGGGGAGGCGGCCTCTTCGGGGTAATTGTTGGCGAGCGCCCGCATGGCGGCTTCGCGGAGGGCGCCGTTGCCGCCGGCAAAGCCCCGGTCGGTCGTCCGGTCTTTGAGCCGGAAGGGCGAGCCGATGAAGGCGTCGCGCGCGGCATCCTGAAAGAACGTGATGGGCGCATCCTCCTTGTACCAGTCCCAGTCCGGGTTGGCGCGCACCTCGGGGTCGCTCGCGTCGATCCACGGCTCTCCGTAGAGGATGAGGTCGTCCGGGAGCTGCGCCTTCACCCAGCGGAGCGTCTGCTCGTCGATCTGCCCGGCGAGGTCGATGCGGAAGCCGTCCACGCCGAAGGCGTCGACGAAGTGGCGGAGCTGATCGAGGAGCCAGCGTTGCGCCATCGGGCGGTCCTCCGTCTTGACCTCGTTGCCGAAGGGACCGAGGGGGTCGAGGTTCTCATCGGTGCGGTAATAGTAGGGTCGGTCGATGGCGTTGAAGTTGAAGAGGTAGTTGCGCCCGTCCATGTTCTCGCCCGTGTGGTTGGGGACGACGTCGATGATGACGGCGAGGCCGGCCTTGTGGAAGGCCTGCACGAGGTTGCGGAACTGCTCGCGCTGGGCGCCGTGCTCCGTGCCGCGCTTGCGATAGCGCGTCTCGATGGCGAAGGCGTGCGTGGTCCGGTAGCCCCACTGATAGTTTTCCCGGTCGATGCCCTGCGCGATGGCGAAGGGGTCGTCGGCGAAAGCGGCCTGCCACTCCTCGTCGGGGTAGTGAAGGAATTCCTGCACCGGCATCAGGTGAACGACGTTCACGCCGAGGTCCACGAGGTAGTCGAAGCCGACGGGTTCGCCGCGGCTGTTCGTCAGGCCGGGCACGACCATCGCCGGGATCGTGCCTTTGAGGTCGTCTTCGACCGGAAGCAGGTCGGTGAAATCCTGAACGTGCACTTCGTAGGCGACCACGTCCTCCATCTTCGGACGCCCGCCGGGGAGCGGCTCGGCGGGTTCGATCCGATGCCAGACGCGGCTCTTGCCGAACGAGTCCACGCTCACGCGCGCATAGGGGTCGCTGATCTGAACGGGGTCGGTGTCGTAGAAGGCGTTCCCCGGGTCGTCCGGGCCGTAGACGCGGAAGTCGTAGTACACGCCGTGGTGGTCGCCGGGCTGCGTGGTCTCCCACACGCCGTCGGGGCGGCGGCTCATGGTGAGGACGGCGTCGGCTTCCTCGGGCGACTGATCGGGATAAAGGTAGAGGTAGAGCTCGACGCGGTCGGCGCGGGGGGCGAAGAGCCGGAACGTGGTCACGCTGCCGTCTTCATTCATGTTCGCGCCGAGTTCCTCGTCGGAGAAGAGGGTGCGGAAATACGGATCGCGGCGGACGCGTGTGCGGAGGTCGAGGGCGGGGATTTCGAGGAAATAGACGCGTCGCCAGTCGAGTTCGAAGGCGGGGACGAGGAGCGTCCGGTCGGCGGTGTTCGGGAGGACGCGGGCGAGGGGGATTTCGTCGCCGCGGGCATTGGTGAGGCGGTAGGCTTCCGGGTCGAGCGGGCGGGCGACGCCGTCGCCGGAGACGGCGGCCCAGACGGCTCGCGGCCCGGCGATCTCGGCCTTCAGCGCGGGCGGGGCGACGCCGTAGAGGAAGACGAGGTTGCCGTTCTCGACGTT
>JALSSK010000212.1 GCA_026984335.1 Rhodothermales bacterium | reverse complement strand
AAACGACACTCGATATTGTCGATCTTATTACTTGGCATAAATGCAAGATCGTCATGGGCTACCGTACTCGACGCACCAGCGAGTATTGCTTGATACTTCAAAAGCGCCCAATCAAGGCGAAGGGGGTGTGGACAGTACATGACATTCCTGACGTCTGGAGCGAAAAAGCGGCTTCGGGCCGCACCCATGAGAAGCCCATAAGGCTCCAGGCGCGTCTCATTGAGGCACTCACACGAGAAAATGAAATTATCCTGGATCCGGCCGCAGGAAATTACACGGTGCTCCAGGCTTGCGCGATCACGGGGCGCCGGTTTCTCGGATGTGATATCATGCCACCTGACGTCGCAGAGATTGCTCATGCCACTCATCGCAGCACAAAAAGAGAGAAAAGACGGAGGCTACAGTCGACTCTTCGGTGACGAGGAGCTTGGCCTTCTGCTAAGCAAAGTACAGGCAGCCGTAATATCATCTGGAACTGAACTTGAAAAACTTATTACGCGTACTCTCGCTGCCCAAGAGAGGTTAGTCCAGGATGTAGACTACTTCCTGCAGAACGCCGTGGGCAAGCGGGGCGTGTTTGTGGCTACAAAAAATCTCTAAAAAAAATCTAGAATATTGAGTGGCGCCGGAACCGAACCGGATTTTCTTGTTTTTCGTGTAAGTAATAATTCTCGGATATGCTATGTTGTCGAACTCAAGGATGGTGACACATTTGACACAAAAAAAGCCGCAGGAGAAGTATCGAATCTAACTCGATATAGTAGAGAAATAGGTCAGAAGATACCTTTCTCCGTCGAATATCGAGTATGTTGCTTTCACGCAACGACAAAGAAGCAGATCGCCGATGGATTTAAGAAGAAAGTGAGAGAGAGAAACGCCATGACGGGAGAGGATTTTTGCGTGCTCGTTGGGATAAGTTATGACGACATCATCCAGCTGAGGAAGAAGGACCAAGAGGCTAATTTTGATTACTTCATTTCTGAGCTAGCTAGAATAGAACCTGTGTCACGAGCCCTCAAGAAGTGGCTCTGTGGAGACTCAGGCCAAAGTCAGGCAAGCGCT
Organism: Rhodothermales bacterium; assembly: GCA_026984335.1. Taxonomy (GTDB): domain Bacteria; phylum Bacteroidota; class Rhodothermia; order Rhodothermales; family ISCAR-4553; genus JALSSK01. Next base: position 2,112 of record JALSSK010000212.1, on the reverse strand, counting down.
TGAAGTTCATGGAAGAGAAATATGGTCCTGGTTGCTTCTGATTCGTTCGCGGCGCTGACTGGTCATTCCGGGAATCTTTTGGACCGAAATCCGTGACAGGGACATGCGTGCTCGTCGACGTGCGCCACCGCGGTATTGGCGTGACACGCAGGGGAGGGAGGCAAAGCGTTCGCCTGGGCGGCATGGTGTGGTGGATCGTGCGGCACCGGAACCCCGGCAGGCGTCTGACATTAGGCGAACTTCCATGGAAGGCGTGGAATCGCGGAAATCGTCCGGCATGGCGGGTCCATCTCCAGTCCTTGAATGCTCGCTGAACCTGCAGTTGCGGTCAATTTGATTCTCCAACGTAGCAAAGGTTGGGTGGGATCCTAGTGTCTCATCAAACGGGTGAAGCGTAGCAGGTCATTCACCACGGATTGAGAACGTTCCGAGGTCGTGGCGGGGACGGCTCTTTGCCACGCCTTGATGCATTGGTCCGTGTTCCCAGGTTTGACGCTACGGAGTTCCGTGGCGCCACAAGCCGCACGAAGGTGGTACCGGGCGCACGCCGTACGCGCCGTCGGGCTCCGCTGTTTGCCGGATTCTGTGGACGTGAGGTACCAGCGCCGATCGGTGGCGTAACCTTTCCCCGCTGCTCCTCACCACTACAGCTAGGTGGCACCGAGGGCAGTTTCCTCGAGGACCGCGGGAACGGATGTGGAGGGCAGCGCGACTCCTTAACTTTCCTGGTCGGGGCGGGCGGATTCGAACCGCCGACCCTCTGCTCCCAAAGCAGCGCGAGCACTTTTCCTCCGCTTTCCGTCCCTTTCCGCGTTTCGGCTAAATTGCTTATGGCACAAGGGATTGTGCTGCACTTGCGTTTCCCGATCTTTCCTCGTATTTTCGATCGCGTGACGACAGGGTGACGACAGGACGGGCGATACCGTCCCGATCTGGATGGTCGTCACCGCAGCGCGGAGCGGACGTGTGCCGAACATCACCAAGCGCTTCGTGGACACGGCCCCACCCGGGCGGCACTACGACGACCGCCTGCCGGGCTTCGGCGTCTACGTCGGCAAGGCGCGCATTTCCTACTTCGTCGAGTACCGCAGCGGCCGCGGGCGGAGCGGTCGCGTGCGCCGGTACACCTTCGCCCGCCACGGCGCGCCGGCCCCGAATGGTACCACTTGGACGGCCGAGCGGGCCCGCGCCGAGGCGCTGCGGCTCCTGGGGCGTATCCGCGAGGGCTTCGATCCGCTCGCCGAGCGCGAACGGGCGGAAGAAGAGCGCCGCCGCCACCGGCCGACGGTGGCCGAGGTGGCGGAGGAATGGTTGGAGCGCGACCAGCGGGGCAAGCGCTCCTACCGCGAGCATCGACGCATCGTGGAGCGCTACGTTGTGCCGGCCATCGGCCACATCCCACTCGCGGACCTGCGACGGGCTGACGTGCTGCGGCTGGTGGAGGAGATCGCGGAACGTGCGCCGGTGATGGCGAACCGGGTCTTCGCCCGCCTGCGCCGCATGTGCCGTTGGGCGCTCGCGCGCGAGCTGATCGAGCGCGACCCGACCATCGGTCTGGAGCCGCCCGCGAAGGAAAACAGCCGTGAGCGGGTGCTGGACGATGCCGAGCTCGCCATCGTCTGGCAAGCCGCCGAGCGGATGGGCTTTGCTTTCGGCCACATCGTGCGCCTCCTGATCCTGACGGGCTGCCGTCGCGCCGAGATCGGGGCGCTGCAATGGTCGGAGGTGCGTGACCTCGACGGCCCCGAACCGCGCATCGAGCTTTCCGGCGAGCGCACCAAGACCGGCGAGGCGCGCATCGTGCCCCTTGCCGGGGCGGCCGTCGCCATCCTGCGCGACGTCCCGCGGTTCGCTGGCCCCTTCGTCTTCGGCCTCGGCGGCCGCGGGCCGTTCCAGGGCTGGAGCCGCTGCAAGGCGCAGCTCGACGCGCTGGCGGCGGAGATCGCCGGGGCCCCGCTCGCGCCGTGGCGCCTGCACGACCTGCGGCGGACCTGTGCCACTGGCCTGCAGCGGCTCAGCGTGCGGCTGGAGGTGACGGAGGCGGTGCTCGGCCACGTCGGCAGCCGGGGCGGTATCGTCGGCGTCTACCAGCGTTATCAGTACAAAAAAAGA
>JALSSK010000211.1 GCA_026984335.1 Rhodothermales bacterium | reverse complement strand
CGACCGTGACCTCCACCGCCGGGTGATACTGAAAGGACCCGTCGAAGTCGAACTGGCGGATGCGGAAGCGGTGCGTGCCGGGCGCGAGGTCCTCGACGCGATACCGGTACGCCTGCGGCTCGGTCGTCGTGCCCGCGCCTTCGACGAACCCGAGCACTTCCCAGTCCTCGTCCTCATATTGCCCGTGCACTTCGAAGCCCGCGTTTGTCTGTTCGCTGGCCGTCGTCCAGGAAATCAGCGCGGCGTCTCCATCGACCTTCGCCTCGAAGGACGTCAGTTCCACCGGGAGCGGCGCGTCGCAGGCGAAGCGGTAGATGATGCTGCCCTTCCCCGTCGCGTCGTCTTCCCGCTGCCGGTCGATGACGTAGAGTTCGTTGTTGTGATCGACGCCGAAGGATGAGACGGAGATGCCGGCCGTTGCGTCCACGAGCAGGGTTTCGCTGAGGACGCCGGTGTCGTCGAAGGTCAGTCCCCAGATATTCTGAACCACTTTCCCGCCGACGATGTATTGCCCGGCGATGTCGTTGCACGAGGCCCCCTCATACACGTACCCGCCGATGATGGCGTGGGAGAAGCTCTGCACGGTATCGTCGTTGACCCCGAAGTGTTTCCACAGCCAGACCGGCGGTTTGAAGCCGGGGTTGTCCCCGCAGTCGTTGGCGGCGTCGCCGAAGCACTCCATCCCTTCGGCGACGTCCCACCCGAGGTTGTCCCCTGCTTCCACCCAGCTCACCTCTTCATACCGGCTGTCGCCCACGTCGCCCACCCACATGCGCCCGGCGCTGTCGAAGCTCCATCGCCAGGGGTTCCGGAGGCCGTAGGCCCAGATCTCGTCGCACACGGCGGCGTCGCTCACGAAGGGGTTGTCGGCGGGGATGCTGTAATTGAGCGTGCCGTTGAGGCCGGTCAGCCCGCAGTCGGGAGGCAGATTGCCCGGCGTGTTGTCCACGTCGATGCGGATGATGGCGCCGAAGAGGTTCAGGGGATTCTGCGCGTTGTCGTTCGGGTCGCCGCAACACCCGCCGTCGCCCAGAGAGAGATACAGGTAGCCGTCGCTCGCCCCGAAGATCATCTTTCCGGCATTGTGGGTCGTGGCCGTCTTCTCGAACTCCATGAGGACCTCCTCACTGGTCGCATCGGCCACGTCGGGATCGGCGGAGACGGTCCACTTCGAGAGCACGTTGCGCAGCGGGTCCACGGTGTCGAACTGGATGCCGGTCGTGTAATACGTGTAAAAGATGCCGTTCGTCGCATAATCCGGATGGAAGGCCATCGCGAGCAGCCCCGGCTCGCTCCCACTCCGGTTCACCCGGGCGCTGATGTCGAGAAACACGTTTTTTACGGTCGCGCTCGTATCGTTCACCACGACCCAGATCACGCCGTTCTGCCCGACGATGAACAGGCGGTTCGTCCCGTCGTTGGGGTCCTGCAGGTCCACCGCATTGTCAAACTTGAGATGCGGGAAGGCATTCACGACGACGTCGATCTGCCCGAAGGCCGTCCAAACCGGCAAAAATGCCAGGGCCCATACCAGGAGGCTTTGCTTGATCCAGGTCCTATGCAACATGATCCAGTGCTCCACACGATGATGAAATAAGAAACAGTCCGGCAGGTCGGACCGAAGGCGCGCATGAGGCCGGTTGACGCAAGGGCGCCGTCTTTACGAAACCGCACTACGAATCGCGCAGTCTTGCATGACCAGACCCAGCGGTCTCTAAACGTCTCTCCCACGAAATCAATCTCTGACGAGACGGGCGATAATTCAAGAGGCAGCCTGCGGTTTCGCCCCATAATGTGACGTGTTTGACCGGCAATCAATACTCCCCTTCTCTCCCGCTCAGAGGTCGTGAGCGCATACCCACAGCGGACGCTATCGTTCCGAGCATTCAGAAAGAAGGGCGGCGAGTTCACCGGCCAGCCGTCGCCGGTCGAATCGACGGACGTATGCGGGGTCGGGGCGGGGCATCCGCCCTTCCTCCCAGCGGCGAAAGAGGTCGTCGAGCGCGTCGGCGAGGGCGGGTGCGTCGTCGGGCGCGACGACGCGGGCGGCGCGATGCGGCGCGAGGGCGTCGCGGGCGGCGCCTTCGGGCACGAGGGCCAGGATCGGCTTTTGCGCGCCGAAGTACTCGAAGAGCTTGCCCGTGGAGATGCCCTCCGCGCCCGGACGACGGCCGACGGTCATCCACAACACATCGGCGGAACGGAGGAACGCCACGGCTTCATCGTGGGGGCGATAGCCTTCATACCCGACGACGTCGCCGAGACCGAGACGTTCGGCGAGGGCGCGGGAGGCTTCGGGCACGAGACCGACGAACACCGCCTCCACCCGTCCGCGGGCGTCGGGGCGGCGTTCGAGCCAGGCGGCGAGCGCGCGGAGGAAGACGTCGGGCGTTTGCGCGTCGTAGAAGACGCCGGAGTAGAGCAGGCGCATCCGGGCGGGGTCGCGGGGCGCGGGGGCGCGCTCGAAGTCGGCCGGATCGAAGCCTTGCGGCAGGACCGAGACGCGGTCCGCCACGGCCTCGCCTCCGTTCCGTCGGACGAGCGCGTCACGGATGGGCGCGTTGATGGTCGTCACGCGGCAACTTGCCCGGAGGACGCGGCGCTCGAGGCGTTCGTGCAGGCGGCGGTGCCACGGCGTCGGGTAGACGTGGCGGGGGTTGCCCACCCAGTCGTCGCGAAAGTCGGTGACGAGGGGCCGTCCGCTCCACCGGGCCAGACGGGCGGCGACGAGATGCGCCGTGTACGGCGGCGCAGACGAGAAGACGGCGTCGAACGGGCGCGTCCGAAGCAAGCGCCGGCCGGCCCGCTCCGCATGCGGCAGCCAGCCGATTTTGTTGTCCGGCACGAAGACGAACTGGCTCACGTTCGAGAGCCGCCGCCGCGTGGACTCTCCCGGCAGCGAGACCGTCCGCTTCCGCCCGAAGAGCCGCGTCGGATCCCACGACGGCGTCCGGACGATCTCCGCCCCGGCGGCTTCGACCTCGCGCAAGAGCGTCTCGTCATAGGCGAAATAGCCGCCCGGCTCCACGGTCAACACGGTGGGATGCCAGCCATATTCCGGCAGGTATTTGACGAACTTCGCCACGCGTTGCACCCCGCTGAGGCCCATCGGAGGGAAATAGTACGCCACGACCAGTACACGGCGCGTCTCTGCCCGGATATGACCCGTCGTCGCTTCGATGGCCCCTTCCTCT
>JALSSK010000210.1 GCA_026984335.1 Rhodothermales bacterium | reverse complement strand
CGTGCAGGTAGGCGAGCAGCGTTTGCACGTCCGGCGGTAAAGCGGACGTGTCGTGCGAGGACAGCTCACGGAGAAAGACGGCCTTTTCAGTTTCCGGAAGCGGGTACGGCATGGAAGGTGCGGGCGGGTGAGCCGGCGGAGGAGCGCTCAGAGGGAAGGTCCGTCCCGTATAAACACCGCGACGGGGCGAATATAACCTTGTGGGCCGCCGTGGTGGGGGGCCTGGCGTACGCGCTGGGTTGAGCGGCGCGGTTCACCGGCCCACTTTGAGGCGGCGGGCGAGGCTCTTCGGGAGGCGGGCGCGGAGGATGCTCGCGCACGTGCGCTCGACGTCGTACGGCGCGCGGACGAGTTCGTACTCGAACGTCTCGGTGTCGAAGAAGGCGAAGCCGAGGCGCGGGTTGTTGTCGCGGGGCTGGCCCACGCTGCCCACGTTGATGAGGAAGCGGTAGCCGGGCCGGACGCGGAGTACGCCGAGCCTGTTCGCCATCACCGCCGGGATGTGGGTGTGCCCGATGAAGCACACGTCGGTGGTGAAGTGCTCGAACTGCGCCTGCGCGATGAGGAACGTGTCGATGCGCTGCCACTGCTCCGGCAGGTGCGGCGTGGCGTGGACGAACGTGCAGCCGTCGACTTCGAGCTTGAGGGGCAACGTGGCAAGGTAGGCAAGTTGGTCGTCGGAGAGCCGGTCGCGGTTGTGGGCGGCGGCCACGCGGGCGTCCTTCGGCAGATAATCGACGCCGCGCGCGAGCGCCACGGCCTCGTCGTGGTTGCCCATCACCACGCCCGCGCACCTGTCGCGCACGAGTTCCACGCACTCCTCGGCGTCCGCCCCGTAGCCGACCACGTCGCCGAGGCAATAGATGGCGTCCACCCCGCGCCGGTCGATGATGGAGAGGGCGGTGCGGAGGGCCTCGGCGTTCGAGTGAATGTCGGAGATGATGGCGAGCTTCACGGCGCCGAAGGGAAGATGGATCGTGAAAAGAGAGCGGGGAAGATCGGCTCTTTTCCCCTGACCGGCAAGGTACACGCTTTGAAAAAGAAAAGGATGCATCGGAGCGTGAGAAAGCGCGCGGGCGCATGACGGGCGGGTTGCTTACCTTTCGGGCGCGGGAACGAAACGCGGCGCGCGTGGTGCGAAGCGCCGTATCCTCCTCACCATCCCTCGACGAGTGACCGTGGCTATTCTCAACGTCGGCGTCGTCTTCGGCGGCGTCTCGCCCGAGCACGAGGTGTCGATCATCTCCTCGCTTCAGGCCGCCGCCGCGCTCGACCGCAGCCGGTACCGGCCCGTCCCAATCTACATCGCCAAGGACGGCGTGTGGCTCACCGGCGAACGCCTCCTCGACATCGAAGCGTACAAGGACCTCGACCGGCTCCGCGCCGAGGCGGTGCCCGTCGCGCTCGACCCCCGCGCGTACGGCGCGCTCGACCTGATCGAGACGAGGCGCACCGGCCCCTTTGCCCGGCTCCGCCGCCGCCGCATCGACGTGATGTTCCTCGGCCTTCACGGCGGCGCGGGCGAGAACGGCGGCCTTCAGGGACTGTGCGAGACGTTCAACGTGCCCTATACCGGGAGCGGCATCCTCGGCTCGGCCCTCGGCATGGACAAGGCGCTCTCGAAGATGCTCTGCCGCGACCGGAACATCCCCGTCGTCGACTTCGCGGCGTTCCGGGAGTCGGAGTGGGCCGACCACGAGGAGGCATGGCTCGACCGGTGCGAGGCGGCGCTCGGCTATCCCGTCGTCGTCAAGCCCGCGCGGCTCGGCTCGTCCATCGGCATCGCGAAGGCGAAGGACCGCGCCGCGCTCGACGCCGCCGTCGAGGAGGCGTTCCGGTATGACGACAAGGTGATCGTCGAGGCGGCCGTGCAAAACCTCCGAGAGATCAACTGTTCGGTGCTCGGCGATCCGAACGAGGCCGTCGCGAGTGTGCTCGAAGAGCCGGTGACGGGCGAAGAACTGCTCACGTATCGGGAGAAGTACCTGCGCGGCGGCGACGGCGGGGCCAAAGGCGCGCCCCGGCGGCGCGGGGCCAAACGCGCCGAAAGCGCCGCCGGCATGGCCTCGCTCGACCGCATCATCCCCGCACCCCTCCCCGACGAGCAGACGCGCGAGATCCGGGACCTCGCCGTCCGGGTGTTCCGGCTTTTCGAATGCGCCGGCGTCGCCCGCATCGACTTCATGCTCGACGCCGCCACGGAGCGCGTCTATTTCAACGAGATCAACACCATCCCCGGCTCGTTCTCCTTTTACCTGTGGGAGCCCTCCGGCGTCCCGTTCGACGAGCTGACGCACCGCATGATCGAGATCGCCCGGAAACGCCACCGCGACGCGAACGGCCGCATCCACACGTACGACGTCAACCTTCTCGCCGAGAAGAGCCTCTCGGGGCTGAAAGGGGCGAAGGGATGAGGCGCGGCGCTCGTCTCACGTCATGAGCGCGCGGGCGACGGCTGCGGCGACGCGGGCGTTGTTTTCGAGCAGCGCGAGGTTGGCCCGGAGCGAGCGTTCGCCCGTCCGTTCGGCGAGGCGGGCGAGAAGGAACGGCGTCACTTCGGCGGAGCGGAGCCCCCGGCGGGCGGCTTCCTCGTGCGCCTCGGCGATGGCCGGTTCGATCTCTGCGCGCGGGATCGCGGCGGCCTCGGGGACGGGGACGGTGACGAGCGCCGCACCGGGCAGGCCGAGCTCGCGCCGCGCCCGTATGATTGCGGCCACTTCCTCCGGCGTGTCGCACCGCACGTCCACGGGCAGGCCGCTGCTCCGGCTGTAAAAGGCGGGCATCTCGTCCGTGCCGTAGCCGAGCACCGTCACGCCGCGCGTCTCGAGCACCTCGCGCGTGGCGGGCAGGTCGAGGATGGCCTTCGGCCCGGCGCATACGACGGTCACGGGCGTCTGCGCGAGCGCTTCGAGGTCGGCGCTCACGTCGAAGCTGCCCGTGCCGGGCGGGCCCTCGCCGCGATGCACGCCGCCGATGCCGCCGGTGGCGAAGACCTCGATGCCGTGCCGGTGGGCCGCCCACATCGTCGTGGCCACGGTCGTGCCCCCGCTGAGCCCGCGCGCCGTCACCACCGGCAGGTCGCGGAGGCTCACCTTGCGCGCGTCCGGCATCCCGGCGAGGCGGCGGATCTCGTCCTCCCGAAGCCCCGCGATGATCTTCCCGTCGAGGATGCCGACGGTCCGGGGCGAGGCGCCCGCCTC
>JALSSK010000209.1 GCA_026984335.1 Rhodothermales bacterium | reverse complement strand
GAGAGGTTGAGCACATACGCCGGGCCGTTGAGGATGTCCTCGGGCGGGGGACGCTCCTCCATGCCCACGAGGTCGTCCGGAACGTCGCGGATGGCGGCCTCTTCGAGTGGAACGGGAATCATCGTCTCGGCCAGGTCCACGGCGATCCGGAAAGGGTCGGAAGGGTCGGAGAGCTTCGTGACGAGGTCGAGCGGGTCGTAATCCGCGCCGCCGTTGCCGTAGACGAGGTCGGAGAGGAAGGCCCATCGCTCGGGGAGGGCGGTGGTGGTGAGCCAGGCATGATGGCCCGGCGCGCCGCCGGCGTCGGGCGGGTTGAGGCCCGGCCAGCCCGCCACGTTCGGCGGGTTGAAAAGCTCCTGCGCAAGGTTGAGCGGCGTCAGCGCCTCGCGCATGTTTTCGAGCAGATCCTGCGTGGGCACCACCTCCGCCTCGCGAAGGAAGCCGACGAGGTACTCGACCGGGCTCTTGATGCGCGCCCCGATGAAGGCGTCGTCGTAGAAATGCGCGCTCTTGAGCAGCTTTCTCAGCACCGGCGCGATCTCGAAATCCTGCGCGAGCATCTCGGCCGCCAGCGCAGACACGACGCCCTCGTCCGGGACGGCCTGCACGAAGAACGTGTAGAGCTTGCGGCAGACGAAGTGCGCCGTCTGCCCGGCCCGCTTCTCGAAGACGGCCGCCGCCACGTCGTCGTATCCGAACGCGCCGGACTGCCCCCAGAACGTCTTGACGCCGTCGTCGTGGCGGGCGGGATCGAACGAAGCCTTGCGGTCACTCGTGACCACCCACCCCGTCAGCGCCCGCGCGATCTCCTTGATGTCGGCCTCGGTATAGTTCTCCGAGCCGTCCGGGCCGAACTGCCCCATGGTGAAGAGTTCGAGCAGCTCGCGCGCGTAGTTCTCATTCGCCTTCCCCCGCTCATTGACGAAGCCGTCGAGGTAGATGAGCATGGCCGGGTTCGTCCCGATCTTCTCGACGAGCGTGCGGAAGTTGCCGAGGGCGTTTTTGCGGAGGAGCGTGTAATAGTCGTAGACGAGGTGCGCCGTCGAGAGCGAGGTCTTCTGGTCGATGCTCGTGTGCTGGGTGACGAAGTGGTTGTGCCAGAAGAGGGTCATCTTTTCGATCAACCCGTTGGCGCGCATGGCGTCGAGCCACGACCGCTGGAGGTCATAGATCTCGTTGATGCCCGACGAGGAGGAGCCGCCGTACCACGACGGCGCTTCGGGCAGCGGATCGGCGAGCGCCGCATCCACGAGACGATCGACGGCGGCCGGAGCGGAACCGTCGAAGAACGCGCCGTCGACCTCGCGCTTGATCGCGCCGAAGCCGGTGCGCCGGATGAGATGCGTGGCCTGACGGCGGTCCCAGGGACCCGCGTACGGCTCGAGCCCCGCCAGGGCGCGCGACTGCGATACGGGCCGGACCGGCAGGCGAAGGAAGCTTCGCCGGTTCATACCTCTCCCCTTCTTTTCCTCTTTCCACAAGGCCCAGCGCTCGTAAGCACACTCTTTCAAGATGCCCGACAGCTTCTTCCCGGGGGTCACGAAACTGTCCCGAAAGCTCGTCGAAAAATGTGTTTCGCACGCCGGATCGGAAACCGTTGTGAGGAGGATATCGGTCCGCGACGCACCGCGATTAAAGCGAAAGAGCGGGTATTTTTTCGAAGGGATGCGGGCCTCAGAGGTAGGCAGCCATCTCCTTGCGGATGGCCTTGAGCGCGCGCCCCATCTGATGCTCGACGGTCTTTACGCTGATGCCGAGCGCCTCGGCGGCTTCCCGGTACGTGAGTTCCTCCATGAAGCACAGCTCGAAGACCGCCCGCCGACGGGGCGGGAGCCGGTCGATGGCTTTCCGAAGCGCGGCCTGCGTGAGGTGATAGCCGGCGCTCGCGTCGGGCGTCGTCGGGTCCGCCGGCTCCGGCGCAGCTTCGGGGTCGGCGAACCGGGCCGTATCCCGGAAATGGTTCAGGGCGCGCGTGTGGGCGATGCGGAAAAGCAAGGCGCGGAGCGAGCGGGTCTCGTCGATGTCGGCGCGGCGTTCCCAGAGGGTGAGGAAGGCGTTCTGGAGGAGGTCCTCGGAGACGTCGGCGGGCACACCGCGCCGGCGAAGATAGCGGAAGAGCGCCGGGTGATGCCGGTCGAAGAAGGCTTTGAAGGCCGCCGCGTCTCCATCCCGGATGCGCCGCGCCAGCGCCCCGTCGTCGAGGTCGGCGGTGGGGCGAAGGGCGAGGCCGAGCAAAAGGGCGTCGAGCGGAAAAATCACGGTTTCGGAGAGGAAGAGCTTGGGGGCCGGCTAAATTAAGACGGGGGAGCGCCGTTTCCCATTCCGCCGCGAAAGAAAAGGCCCGGCGGCGCGGAGGCGACGGACGATCCTCAATCGTTCCGGGACGTGAAACGCAGGCGCGGGGTCCGGCGTTTGAAAAAACGCGTTTCCGTGATGCGGATGGGGCCTTTCTCCGTGCCTGTCGCGTTCGTGCTCCCGACGTTCTTCCCTCTCTTCCGAATACCATGCCGCGAACCTTCTCCGACCGCCTGTTTCAGCACTTGTTCGAGGCCTTTCCGCCCACGCAGAACTACACGCGCGCCGACTTCGACCGCGCGCCGATGCCCTCCCTCGTGGCCCACTTTCTCACCCAGACGCTTCAGCGCTGCTTCGACCTCGAAGTGGAGCAACTTCGAGCCGTGCGTTCGAACTGGTTCGACTACGACCACCCGGAGGTTCGGCAGGCGCACAAGGCGTTGATCGTGACGCTTCTTCAGCACGCGCAGATCCCCAGGGAGGAGTGGGAACGCACGCTCCGGCAGGCCGTGGAGCGCGTCGCCGCGTACCTCATCCACCCCGCACAGACGCTCGTCGACTTCGTCTTCAACGTGGAGGAAGGGCCGCTGCCGGCGCACGTCGTGTACCGGCGCATCGGCTATTTTGCGGCGTATCCGCACCTCCGCGCGGCGGTGGAGGCGTATTTCGAGCGCAAGGGCACGCCGGAAATCGCCCGCGCCCACTTCGCCGAACTCCTCACCCGCGTCGACCGGCAGATGGCCGAGGATTACGACGTGGAGGCATGGCTCACGCTCCTGGAGCCGCTCCTGCTTTTGATGGGCGACCTGACGCCGGGCCGGACCGAGGCGCCGGTGTCCGTTTTGCGCGCCTTCTTCGAGGACCGGGGCGCTCACGAGGTCGTCGCCCGTCTCGATGCGGCGGCGCGCCGGAACGTGCGCGCGCTCGA
>JALSSK010000208.1 GCA_026984335.1 Rhodothermales bacterium | reverse complement strand
GGGTGCGGTGCTCCAGACGAAACGCCGCGGAAAACACACGGCGCGCAAATTAGCCAAATCGCATCGTATCGGCAAGAAAAGATCCGGTAAAGACGCGGCGCCCTCGATTTTCAGCCGGAGACAAGCTGGCGTCTACGCGGACGCGCCGGAGGGCCGCGCCGGAGGACCGCGCCGCGCTCAGGCCGCCTCCACTTCCAGCCGGAGCCCGTACGTATCCTCAAACATATCACGGGCATGAAGCGCGCCCCATACCTCCAGTTCGGGATCCCCCTTCGTGGCCAGCGTGAGGTAAAGCGCCTCGTCGGTCAGCCGCGTGCGCATCCCCGAGACGTTCTGATAATGGCTGCGGTCGAGCCCTTCGGCGATGCGTAGGAAAGAGGCCAGTTCTCGCACGAGCCGTCGATGCTCCGCCGAAAGCGCGACGAACGCCTCGTGCGACTTCTTCGGAAGGCTCCGCCGATGATACCGCGCCACGTTGGCGAGCACGTCGATTTCGTCGATGCGGAAGCCCCTGAGGTCGGCGTTCCGGATGAGGTAGAGGGCGTGTTTGTGGTGGCTTCGGTGGCTGATGTGATAGCCGATGTCGTGGAGGAGCGCGGCGTATTCGAGCATCTCCCGCGCCCGTTCGCCCAGACCGTGGAGCGGGCGGCAGGCGTCGAAGAGTTGAAGCGCGAGGGCCGTCACCTGACGCGCGTGCTCCTGCTCCCACCGGAAGCGGAAGCCGAGTTCATACACGCTCCGGCGCCGCGCGTGCGTGAAGGGCGCCACGCAGCGCAGCCGCTCGTCGTTCCGCTCGATGAAGTGCACCACCATGCCCTCGCGCAGGGCGTTCGGCGAGATGCGCAGGCCCGCAACGGGCAGGTCCTTGAGGAGCACGTCGATGAGCATCGCGCCGGCCACCACCTGATCGATCCGCTTCGCATCGATGACGCCCAGGGCGAGGCGCTCGGCCCGCGTCGAGCGCATGATCCGCTTCGTGGCGGCGCGGAACGCTTTCGCATCGAAGCGCTCGTGGTAGATCGAACGCCCCTCCCCCCGGAGCTTGAGGAAGACGGCCGCCAGGTTCTCCATCGTCCCCGAGGAGCCGACGATCTCCCGCACCCCGTGCGCACGCGCCGCCGCGAAGACCGGCTCGAGCGCTTCCCGGTAATGCGCCCGAAGCGCCTTGAACTCCTTCTTCTCCACCGGGTCCGAGTGCACGAACCGCTCCGTCATGCGCGCCGCGCCGAGCTTCAGACTCTCGGCGTAGAACACCTCGCGACTCGTGCCCACGATGAACTCGGTCGAGCCGCCGCCGACGTCCACGAGGAGCGCGGGCTCGGGCAGGTCCATCGCCCGGCGGACGCCCTTATAGATCAGCTCCGCTTCGAACTTCCCGCTGATGGGCCGAATGTGGATGCCCACCTCCTCCTTGACCCGCGTGATGAAGTCGCCCCCGTTCTCGGCTTCGCGGATGGCGCTCGTGGCGTAGGCCATGTATTCCGACACCCCCCACCCCTCGGCCAGCAGCCGGATGCGCTTGAGCGCCTGCACACCCCGCTCCATCGCCGCGTCGGTGAGACGGTGCGCCGTCAACCCCCGTTCGCCCAGACGCACCATGTCCTTCATCCGGTCGATCACGTTGAAGACGCCGTTCGGGAACGCATCGACGATGATCGTATGGAACGAGTTCGTCCCCAGGTCGATGACACATACCCGCACGGGATGAAGCTCCCCCATCCCCTCCTCCGGAGGCGACGGAAGCATGACGGCGGACGTCCGAAGTTCAATCGCTTTCGACATGGCAGGGTCCGGTTTTCGGCGTGGATGGGACGGTTCGGAAGCGCGCGCGATCCCTCGAAAAGCTCCGTGCCGGCAGCGCATTGCCTCAGCGCGCAGTTTTTCAAAATACGCCCTGCGAACATCCGCTGCCGCACCCTTTCGAACTCCGACCCGGATCTGGCGGTCGGAGTCCTTTTCCTTGCAGGCAAGCCGTTGGAAACACACACGACACCGTCCGTCAAACCACCCCTCGCGCCTTCAGTTCGAGGTATTTGTTGATCGTGTGGACGGAGAGCCTCTCGGGCGGGGTGAGGATCGCGTGGATGCCGTGCCGGGCCAGCTCCTGGACGATCTCGCGCTTCTCGAAAGCAAACTTCTCCGCGATGGTTTTCACGTATACGCCTTCCACGTCGACCGGCTTCGAGGCGAGCACCTGCCGGAGTTCGGTATTCTCGAAGAAGACGGCGACGACGACGTGGCTCCGGGCCATCGCGCGGAGGTACGGCAACTGTCGCCGCATGCCGGAGCGCGTCTCGAAGTTGGTGAAGAGCAAAAGCAGGCTCCGCCGACGCACGTTTCGGCGGAGGTGCGTGAGGAGGAGGGCATAGTCGGATTCGAGAAAGTCCGTGTCCAGGTTATAGAGGACCTCCTGAAATTTGTAGATCTGCCCGTGCTTCCGGCGCGCCGGGAGCATGGGACCGAGTTCATGAGAAAAGGTGATCAACCCGGCGCGGTCCTCTTTGAGCAGGGCGATGTTCGCGAGCACGAGCGCGGCGTTGATGCTGTAGTCGAGCAGGCTCATCCCCTCGAACGGCCTCTTCATGACGCGTCCCACGTCGAGCACGCAGTATACGGGCTGCGCGCGTTCCTCCCGGTGCCGGTTGACCATCAGCCCGCCCCGCCGCGCCGTGGCCCGCCAGTTGACCGTCCGCACGTCGTCGCCGACGACGTACTCGCGGATGTGATCGAACTCCATGGTGTGCCCGAGTCGGCGGACCTTCTTCACACCCGCCTGCTCGAGCCGATTGCTGACGGCGAGCAGTTCGTATTTCCGCATCTGGAGGAACGACGGGTACACGCGCGCCTCGCGCGCCTCGTCAAAGCGATAGCGCCGCACGGCCATGCGGAGCGGGCTCGCCGCCATCACGATGACCGCGCCGAACCCGTATGCGCCGCGCCGGACGGGCCGAACGGTGTACCGGAGCCGCCGCTCCTCTCCCGGCGGAACCCGCACGACATGCCGGGCATCACGGATCTGAAACTGAAAGGGCAACTCGTCGAGGACCCCGGCGTGGAGCGGGAAGCCATAGCCGTTTTCCACGAAAAGGTGGATGACGTTGGGATCGCCGTTCGAGAGGCGGTCCGGCATTTCTCGCCGCGCCCGAACCCCATCCCGCACGCGATAGAGCAGGAGCACGTCGAGCGCGAAAAGGGCGATCACGAGGACGAGCGCCACCCGCCCGAGCG
>JALSSK010000207.1 GCA_026984335.1 Rhodothermales bacterium | reverse complement strand
CGGTCGAGGAGGCGGCGCACGCGGCGGCCCCGGGCGTCGAAGAGGTCGAGGCGGGCGGGAGCCGGAGCGGCAAGCGTGAGCCGCACGCGGAAGACGTCCGCCGCCGGGTTGGGATAGACGGCGGCGATCTCCGTGCGCCTCGCCGCCTCCGGCGCGGTTTCGGCGGCGACCACGCGCACCTCCTCGCCGCGAAGGATCCACCGGTCGGGGTCGAAGGTGAGGCCGGTAGGTGCGGCGTCGACGTGGAGCGTCACGGTCTGCCGGCGCGCGTCGTTGACGACGGTGAAGCGCCGCTCGCCCGCCGTCGTCGCCACGGCCAGCGTGACGGGCATCTCGAAGACCTCGACCGAAGAGGCGGGCGCCGTCTGCGTCTGCGTGATCTCGACCGTCACGTCGTAGCCGTCGCCCGCCGCGCGCGCCGACCAGCCGACCTCATAGACCGGCTCGCCCGTGCCCTCGGTCACCCATTGCCGGAAGAACGCGCCGAGGTCGAGGCCCGAGACGGCTTCGGCCACCCGCTCGAAGTCGGCGGTGACGGCCACGCCGTACCGGACGGCGTCGTCGGCGGCATAGCTCCGCAGGATCTCGCGGAAGACGTCCTCGCCCGTGACGCCGCGCAGCATCCGAAGCACCATCGCGCCCTTGCTGTAGACGCGGCTGTGCGCAAAGAGGTTGTAGACGTCGGTGGTGTCTTCGACGACGAGCGTGCCCTCGGCGGTCAGCGCCCGTCCGTAATACAGATCGAAGATCTGCTCGTACGTGCCGGGATAGCGGTCGGCGCGGGCCTTCCAGTACAGCAGTTCGGCGTACGTGGCGAAGCCCTCGTTGAGCCACAGGTGCGGCCACGTGCGCAGCGTCACGGCGTCGCCGAACCACATGTGGCCGAGCTCGTGCGTGATCAGCCCGACGCCGCCTCCGCCCATCGAGCTCATCGTCTGATGCTCCATCCCCCCGCTGAAGGTGACGTGCGCGTGACCGTATTTTTCTTCGGAAAAAGGATAGGGGCCGAACCAGTATTCGAGCACGGGCAGCACGTCGAGGACGTTCTTCCACCCGCTGAAAGCGTCCCCGCCTTCGTACACGTCCGTGCCCCGATACGCATAGTGAAGGATGGGGAGAGATAACGCTCCGAATTCGTCGGCGAGACTGTCGGGGCGGACGTACGTGTCCTCCGTCACGTCGTAGACGCCGGCGGCGAGCGAGACGAGGTACGTGGCGATGGGGTACCGGGAGCGCCAGTCGTACGTGACCGTGCCGTCGCCGTTGGGCGTCTCGGCCACGAGCAGCCCTTCCGAGCCCACGCGCAGCCCCTCCGGCACGGTGACGGTGACGCGCACCGAGTCGGCCTTGTCGGACGGATGATCCTTGCACGGCCACCAGTTCCGCGCGCCGTAGGGTTCGCTGAGCGTCCACGCATACGGGTCGCCGTTGGCGAGGGCGCCGAAGACGAACGTGCCGAAGCCGGTCTGCGCGGGGAGGCCGTGCTCGTACACGTCCACCGCCACGGGCGCGCCGTCGTCGAGCGGGGCGGGGAGGGCGATCGCGAGCGCGCCGCCGGCGTGGGTGAAGGCGAGCGGCGCGCCTTCCGCCGAAAGCACCGAATCGACCGTCATCGCGTCGTCGAAGTCGAGCGTGAGCGTGGTCATCGGCGCGCCCGCCACCCGGCCCTCGACGCGCGTATGGCCGGAGACGTCCTCGGGGTCGAAGCGGACGTCGAGGGTGAGGTGGTAATATGTGGCGTCGAAGTTGGCGCTTGCGAGGGAGGCGCGTTTGCCGGGGGCGAACGCAAGCGAGGTGCGGCCTCTCGCCTTCGCCGCCGCGCACTGAGCGGCGGCGTCGCGCGCGTCCGTCGCGGGCTGCGCCGTCGCCGCTCCGGGCGTCGCCGCGAGGAGCATCGCGCCGAGAAGCGCGGAAGCTATGCGCATCGTCTTCAGACTCACCGATAGCGTCCGGGCAGATCGTCGTCGTCGAGGTCGTCGTCCTCGTCGAAGGAGCCGAGGGAGGAGAGCATCGAGCCCATCATGTCGGAGAAGGTGTGGGCCTCGTCGAGGAGGTCCTTGCCGATGAGCGAGTGCTGGTGGAGCGCTTCGAGGAATTATAATCTCCATAACCAGTCAGGGTGAAAATTATAGCGGCGGTCATAGACCTTGATACCGTGTGAGAGTTTGCCGCCATCCACCCGGAAACTCGTTCCCATGCTCTGCGTGGGAACGCCCCTCGGGGACGCTCTGCGTCCCATGCTCCGGCGGTCAATCCCGGTCCTCGTGCCCTTCACCGGCCATAGATCCCTCGCCTCTGCCCTTCGGGCTGCGCTCGGGAGGACGATCTTTTCGGATGGGAGAAGATTCATGGCGTGGCGTTTCACGTGCATCGATGCGACGGCCGTCCTTTTCAGGTTACCGGTATCAACTCCTGTGACCAACGCTGTAATTCGAGTGGTTGTCAACAAAAAAATTTCCAGGAAATTTTGACTTGACGAGAATTATATATATATATATTGAGATTTCGAATGATATCATTATGGAGGTTGAATCGTTAAGGTAATCACGCTAATCAATCCTTTGTGTCTCCGCCATGAAAAAGTTGAAGAAATCAATCCTGTTGGTGTCGTTAACGGGGATAATGGCCGTTCTTCCCTTTGAATTCAGTCTGTTCGGAAACGACGTAAAGCTCGTCGAACACGCATGTGCGGCTCCGGATGGATGTTCCTGCCGAAAGAAGATAGGTCAAATCTGCAACATGGACAGTGGTTGGCAAATTGACTATGAGTGTGTGCAGGTTCAATAGCCGTGCGCTTCCGTTCAAAGTTGGGTGGACGTTCCGTTCCGGGGAGCATTGGGCATACGATGACAAGACTTGTCCGTTTCGTCGTGTTGGGTGTGGCGCTATGGGGATGCCGGGGGGGAGAGCACGGCAAGGCGACGGAGGGGACGACGCGTTCGTTTTCGTACGAGGTCGATGCGCTTCCCTTGCTGGCCGGGCGCGTCCTTAATGCCGCCGAAGCGCTTGCGGAGCCGGCAGACCTGCGGCGGGTCGGATCGTACCTCGTGGTAGCCGATGCCTACGGTGCGCCCCCCGTGCACGTCATCGATGCGCGCGACGGCAGCTACGTGGATTCGCTCGGCATGCAAGGCGAGGGACCGGGAGAGTTCCGGCGCGTCTGGTCTTTCGACACGGCTCCGGGAAGCCCGGAGTGCTGGATCTACGATGTTCGGTTGCTTCGGCTGACCCACGTGAACCTGAGGGCTTATCT
>JALSSK010000206.1 GCA_026984335.1 Rhodothermales bacterium | reverse complement strand
CGTACGTGGCCGTCGCGCCGAAGGGGCTCCGCTCGTTCGTCAAGGCGATGCCGCTCTGGCTCAAGGAAAAGCTGTGGATCCCGGACCTGATCGCGAAGGAACTCGACTATGGCGGGCCGATCGTTTTCCCCGAGCATCACGAGAGCCACGCCGCGAGCGCGTTCTTTCCGTCGCCTTTCGAGCGGGCGGCGTTTCTCACCACCGACGGCGTCGGCGAGTGGGCCACCACGTCCTTCGGCGTCGGCGACGGGGCGCGGCTGAGCATCCTCGCCGAACAGCACTTCCCGCATTCACTCGGGTTGCTCTATAGCGCCTTTACGTACTTCACCGGCTTCAAGGTGAACTCGGGCGAGTACAAGCTCATGGGCCTTGCGCCGTACGGCGAGCCGCGCTTCGTCGACGCCATCATGGAGCATCTCATCGACGTAAAAGACGACGGCTCGTTTCGGCTGAACATGGACTATTTCACGTACGCCCACGGCTTGCGGATGACGGGGCGGCGTTTCGCGGAGCTTTTCGGCGGGCCGCGCCGCGCGCCGGAGTCGCCGCTGACCCGGCGGGAGATGGACCTCGCGCGTTCCGTGCAGGCGGTGACCGAGGAGGTGATGCTTCGTATGGCCCGACACGTCCACCGGGTGACGGGCGAACGGCGGCTGTGCCTGGCCGGCGGCGTGGCGCTCAACTGCGTGGCCAATGGACGGTTGCTTCGCGAAGGCCCGTTCGATGCGTTGTGGATCCAACCGGCGGCGGGCGATGCGGGCGGGGCGCTCGGCGCGGCGCTCATGGCCTGGCATCAATACCTCGGCCGCGAGCGTCCCGCTCCCGAGGGCGACGCGATGCAGGGCGCGTACCTCGGCCCCGCCTTCTCCGACGCCGAGATCGCCGCGTTCCTCGAACGCGAGGGCATCCCGCACACGCGCTATGCCGACGAGGCCGCGCTCACCGAAGCCGTCGCAGAGATGCTGGCCGAAGGGAAAGTCGTCGGCTGGTTTCAGGGGCGGATGGAGTTCGGCCCCCGCGCCCTCGGCAACCGCTCCATCCTCGCCGACCCGCGGGGGCGCGACGTGCAGCGCACGGTCAACCTGAAAATCAAGTTTCGGGAGAGCTTCCGCCCCTTCGCGCCGAGTGTGACGGCGGAGCGGGCGGGCGAATACTTCGAGATCGAGGGCGAGAGCCCGTACATGCTCCTCGTGGCGCCGGTGCGGGGCGCGCGGGCCGAGGGGGAGGGACTCGATCGTCTCGATCGCGTCACGTCCCCCATCCCGGCGGTCACGCACGTCGATGGCTCGGCCCGCCTTCAGACGGTGGGCGCGGCCACAAACCCGCTTTTTTATCGGCTTTTGCGGGCTTTCGAAGCGCGCACCGGCTGTCCGGTGCTCGTCAATACGAGCTTCAACGTGCGGGGCGAGCCCATCGTTTGCGCGCCCGAGGAGGCGCACCGGTGTTTCCGTCGCACCCACATGGACGCGCTCGTGCTCGGCGCGCACGTCGTCACGAAGGCGATGCTCCCGGATCCGGAGGCGGAGGTGCTCACCGCCGTGACGGCGGCCGAGACGTATGGCCTCGATTAGGCGTCATGCCGGCCAAGCGCATCGGCCCTTCTTCCGTCAACGGGTTCACCCGCGTCGAAACGCAAGCGCCGCTCAGGCGCCGAGCCAGGCGCGAAAGAGGTCGATCATCGCGCCGGGGTCGATGCCCTCGACGTGGGTGCGTATGCGGAGGGTGCACCAGAAGTCGAGCATGAGCATCTGGAGCGCGTGGATGGGCACGGCGATCCAGAAGGACCGGCATCGCCAGACGAGCGCGCCGAGCGCCACGCCGCCGACGATGGAGAGCAGCGCCTCGGCGAGCGGTTTCTCGAAATGGAGGATGGCGAAGGGAAGCGCCTGTACGAAGATCGCATAGAGCCCGAGCGTGCGCGCCGTTCCGAAGAGCACGAAGCCGCGCCAGAGATACTCCCACCCGATCCAGTAAAAGAGGAAAAGGCCCTCATACACCGCAAAAAAGCGCCAGTCGAGCGCGGCGGGCTGGTAATGCGGATAGTTGGCCTGAAAAGCGCCGCCGTCGGAGAGGATCCACGTGCCGACGAGGACGAAGGGGAGGTAGAGGAGCGCCAGCGTGAGCGCGAGCTTCCAGTCGCCGAGGCCGAGGCCGATCTCGGAAGGACGGCGTTTGAAGCACGCGACGAGGCACGCCACGGGGAGGACGAAACCGAAGACGCCCTGTGCGGCAAACCACCACCCCCACGCCAGCACGCCGCGCCACGCCTCGGGGAAGCGCGAAGCAAGCGTCTCGCGGAATACGGCCCGGGTTCCGAAGTTCATCTGAAGGATGACGAAGAGCGCGGCGGCGGCCAGCACGAAGGCCGTCTGCCGGTCCACTGCCCGCGCCGCCGTGATCAGACGATGCCACTCGCGCCGAAGCCTTTCTTTCATTAGTTTCCTCCTTTCAACCGGATGGGCCCCGGGATGATACGGAGCGCAAGGTAAAGTATCGAAGCGCATCGACGATGGGTAAAGTAAGGAGAGAGAAACGGGCGAGGGCGTCGTGGATCGGAAGTCGGGTGGCTCATGCGTGAAAGGCGCGCAGCCGTCGGCTCCGCAACCCTCGAAACGCGGGTGTGAACCAAACGAGAGCGGAGCATGAAGATGCGGCGGGCGTCGATGGCGGCGGTGGGGCTGGCGATAATCGGTGTCGTCTTAGCGGGCGAGGCGCGGGCGCCGGACTTCGCGCGGGCGCCGTCCGCATTCATGGTCGAGGGCTCGGCGCGCGCGATCCCTTTGCCTGCCGGACCGGGTCCGGTCGAGCGTTTCTTCGAGACGCACGGGATGAAGATGACGCCGTCGCCCGTCTATGATGCGGAGGCCGCCGAGCGCTGGGTCGATTCGCTCATGGCCACGCTCACACGCGATGAGAAGATCGGACAACTTTTCATCGTCGACCTCCCGGTCCGGGGCCGCGACCGTCTCGTGGAAGCCGAGGCGTTGAAGGCGGTCCGCACGTACGGAGTGGGCGGTTTCCTCGTGCGTCGGCTGATGCCGCCCCGCGCCGTCTTCGAGGCGGCCCGCCGTCTTCAGCGCGACGCTGCCGTGCCCCTCTTCTTCGCCGCCGACTATGAGCGCGGGGTGGGGCGCTTCGACAATGCCCTCACCGAGTTGCCCTCGAACATGGCCCTCGGCGCGACGCGCGACACCCTGCTGGCCGCCGTGGCCGGGCGGCTGACGGCCGTCGAGAGCCGGGCCGTCGGCGTCAACCTCCTCTTCGCGCCGGTGGTGGACGTGAACAATAATGCCGAAAACCCGATCATCAACATCCGTTCGTACGGCGAGGACCCGGACCTCGTGGCGCGCATGGCGGGGGCGTTCGTGCGTGAGGCGGAGGACGCCGGCGTGCTCACCACGCTCAAGCATTTCCCCGGTCACGGCAACACCTCCGTCGACTCGCACACGCGGATGGGCGTCGTCGGCGGCGATGCCGGGACGCTCGGACGCGTCGAGCTTCGTCCGTATCGCGTCCTCGTCGGACGTCCGCATCCCCCCGCCGGGGTGATGAGCGCGCACCTCTGGGCGCCGGCCTTCGACCGCGCGCCGACGCCCGCCACGTTCAGCCGGCGCGTCCTCCACGATCTGCTCCGCGACTCGCTCGGTTTCGAGGGCTTTGTCGTCACGGACGACGTCAGGATGGGCGCGCTTCGGGGGCGGCATCCGCTCGCCGAGCGGGTGGTGCGTCCGCTCCAGGCCGGCGCCGACCTGATCCTCACGCCGGAGGACCTGCCGGGCGCGATCCGGGCGGTGAGAGAGGCGCTCCGCACGGGCCGCCTCGGAGGAGACGCCCTCGACGCCTCGGTGCGCCGCATCCTCCGGGCGAAGGCGCGGGCGGGTCTCTATGCGGGGCCGCCCGCCGATGCCTCCGCGCTCGACACCCTTCTGGCTCATCCCTATGGAGCGCCCGTGGCGCAGGCCGTCGCCGAGCGCTCCGTGACGCTCCTTCGCACCGCTCCGGCGCTCCCGCTCTCACCGGCAAGTCGCGTGGCGCTGCTTCAGCTGGCAAACTACCGGAGCTCGGAAAGCATCGCGGCGGCCATGGACGCTTTTGCCGACACGCTCGCGTCTGCGTACGTCGTCCGGGAACGCTTCGAGCGGGCGCCGACCCCCGCGCAGTCCTCGGCGGCGCTTCGGGCGGCAGAGCGGGCGGACGTGGTGGTGGCGGCGCTGTACCTCCGGCTCCGGTCAGGGCGGGGGGAGGCGGGGCTGAACGCCGGGCAGGAACGGTTCGTCCGTCGGCTGCTCGCGCTCGACGTCCCCGTGGCGCTCGTGGTCTTCGGCAATCCGTACGCCGTCACCACGTTCTCCGAAGCCGGCGCGCACCTCGTCGCGTACGATCAGACGCTCGCTTCGGTGCGGGCGGCGGCGGCGGTGCTTCGCGGCGCGCTCGACCCGGAGGGACGCCTGCCCATCACCGTCGATCCGTATCCCTACGGCGCCGGCCTCGGCGCGCTCGGGCGATGAGGAGAGGCGTCAGGGCTTCGGCCCGACGTGCGTCGTCAGAAAAGCGTCGATGCCCCCGGCGTAGCGCGGCCCGGTGACGGCATAGCCGTTGTTGTGCGCCCCCTCGATTTCGAGAAAAGCCTTCGGCTCGGGCGCGGCCTCGAAGAGCTTCGTCCCGTGCTCGAAGGGGATGAGCGCGTCGTCCCGGCTGTGAATGACGAGCACCGGGGCATGGATTCCGGCGAGGCGCGCGCGGTTGTCGAAGCGGTTTCGGGCGAGCAGGCGGACGGGCAGATACGGGTACTGCTTCGCCGCCACGTCCGGGATCGAGGTGAAGGTCGAGCCGAGGATGAGCGCGCGCGGCCGTTCTCGGGTGGCGAGCCACGTCGCCGGCCCGCCGCCGAGGCTCCGCCCGAAGACGACGATCTCGTCCGGGATCAGCCCGCGCGTCTCCGTGAGGTAGCGCCAGGCCGCCGCCGCGTCGCGATACAGCCCGTCCTCCGACGGCTTGCCCGTGCTCCGGCCGTACCCGCGATAGTCGAAGAGGAAAACGTTCAGTCCGAGGCTTCGGAAGATCTCCACGAGGTCGAGCCGGTGCGAGATGTTGCCCGCGTTGCCGTGGAAGAAAAGGAGCGTGGCGCGGGGCTTCCGGGAGGGAATCCACCATCCGTGGAGCCGCTCGCCGTCGTCCGTCTCGAAGGTCGCGTCTTCGAAGGTCATGCCGCGCGCGGCCGGGTCGGCTTCGAGGGTCGAGGACGGGAAGAAAAGAAGCCGGTTTTGAAAGACGAAGAGCATCGTGAGGACGAGGGCGTATCCGCCGAAGAGAGTCAAGAGCATGGATCGGGGATGAAGCGTGAAAAGCGACGTTCTCGTGGGTCGCCTCTGAGGCGGCGCCGTTACGGCAAGTATCGGAGACGGGAAAGCAAACGATAGGATTGGTACGCGCCGCGCGCCGGAAAGTGGCGGGCGGGAGGATCGGGGTGCGTGCGCCGTCCGGCGGGAAGCCGCAGGCGGGGCCGGCGTCTCAGGCGTCGGGCGGAGGGTTCGGAGCGGTCGGAGGCTCGGCGCCCGCGGCAGGCGGCAAAAGGTTCAGCTTCTCGAAAGCCTTCGCTTCGTCGATGAACAGTTGACGGTGGGGGAAGGGGATCTCGATGTCGGCGCGGCGGAGCGCCTCCCGCACCCGCTCGATGTATTCGAAGCGGACCGGCACTTCCTGCTTCGGGTCCTTGAGATACAGGTACAGCATCATGTCCACACTGGAGTCGTTGAGCTTCGTCACGACCACGCTCGGCGGGAGGTCGGGGCGGAGGCGCGGGTCGCCCTCGGCAGTCTTGAGCACGACCTCTCGGGCTTCCTGAGGGCGCTCCTTGTACGCGATGCCGAACGGGACTTCGACGCGGAGGATGCCGCGCATCGTGTGGTTGATCAGCCGCTGGTTGATCATCTGAATGTTCGGCATCACCATGACCTCATTGTTGAGCGTCCGCATCCGCGTCGAACGGAGCGTGATCTCCTCGACGGTTCCATAGGTCCCCTCGATGTCGATGGCGTCGCCCACGCGAAAGGGTTTGTCAAGGAGGATCGTCACGCCGGAGATGAAGTTTTCGAGCGTGTCCTTCGCCGCGAAGCCGACCGCCACGCCGACGATGCTGAAGCCCGCCAGCAGCGCCGTCACGTTGATGTCGAAGTTGGCAAGCACCATCATGAAGATGAAGGTGAGTCCAAAGACGCGATACGATTTCAGCAGCAGGCTCCGGATGCCCGGATCGATGGTGCGCCTCCGGTTCAACAACCGTTCGAGGAGCGAGCCGAAGGTGCGGTAGAGGAAATAGAAGATGAGAAAGACGAAAACCGCGCTGATCAGCTTCGGCACGAACGCCACGGCGATTTCCGCAGAGCTCTGATAGACCTGCGCCCAGACCAGTTCCCATTTCCCCTCCATGATCAGGCGTCCCGTCTCACCGACCTCACGGCTCAGGTTGCCGAGCGTGTCGAGGGAATCCTGAAGCGCGAGCGAGTCGAGCGCAAGACTGTCGGGTGCGACCTGGGGGGGAAGGGTGGGCACCTGCTGGAAAGCCGGAATCAGCATGGACGGAAGGCGGCCGGTGGGTGAAGACGACGCGGCGGGAAAAGAAAAACCGCGGCGGGCGCGAAGAGGCTCCGGTGCGGGAAAATACGAAAAAGCAGGGACGCGGGCGCGGGAAGAGAGCGGGCGCGGGAAGAGAGCGGGCGCGCCTTCAGGGCGCGCCCTCAGGGCGCGGCGACTTCGAGGACGGGCATCCGGGTTTTCGCGCGTCCGTAGAGTTGGGTCAGCGTTCGCAGTCGGGTGGCGATGGGGATGGTGAGCGCGTCGGCGGTGAAGCGCCAGGCCCAGTTGCCCGCGCGCTCGCCCGGTGTGTTCATGCGCGCTTCGGAGCCGAGGCCGAGGAGATCCTGAAGGGGCAGGATCGCCACGTCGGCCACCGAGCCGAAGAGCGCGCGGATGAAGGCCCAGTGGATCTCCCGCTCGCGGCGCTCGTCGAGGTCGAGATAGTGGCGGCAGAACTGATGGGCGCGCCGGATCGTCTCGGCCTCCTGCGTGCTCTGCGTGTTCGTCCACCACCCGAGGACGGTGTCGTTGTCGTGCGTGCCCGTATAGGCGACGAGGTGGCGCTCGTAGTTGTGGGGCAGGAATTCGGCGTCGGCGTCGGCGTCGAAGGCGAACTGCAGGATGGCCATGCCGGGGAAGTCGAACGTTTCCATGAGTTCGACCACGTCGTCGGTGATGACCCCGAGGTTTTCGGCGATGACGGGCAGTTTACCGAGTCGCTTGCGGAGGGTGCGGAAGAGGTCGGCGCCGGGGCCGGTGACCCATTGCCCGTGGACGGCGGTTTCCTCGGAGGCGGGCACCTCCCAGTACGCGGCAAAGCCCCGGAAATGGTCGAGCCGGACGAGGTCCACGTCCTCGAGGATTTTCTTCATCCGTCGCGTCCACCACTCATACTTGTTTTTCCGCATGACGTCCCAACGGTAGAGCGGGTTGCCCCATCGCTGGCCCGTCTCGCTGAAATAGTCCGGCGGGACGCCCGCCACGACGGTCGGCCGGCCCGACGCGTCGAGGTGAAAGAGTTCGGGGTGGGCCCACACGTCGGCGCTGTCGTGGGCGACGTAGATGGGCAGGTCGCCGAAGAGCCGGATGTCGCGTTCGTTGCAGTACGCCTTGAGCGCGCGCCACTGCTCGTCGAAGAGGAATTGCCAGAACCGGCGCATGCGGATCTCTTCGGCATAGGCTTCCCGTGCGCGGTCGAGGGCCTTTTTCTCCCGCCGGACGAGGCCTCCGGGCCAGTCGGTCCACGCGCTTCCGCCGTGCGCTTCCTTGAGGGTCATGAAGAGGGCGTAGTCGTCGAGCCAGTGCGCGTTCTGCCGGCAGAACGCCTCGAAGCGGGCCCGGTCGTCCGGCGCGGCGTCGGCCTCGAAGCGCTCGAAGGCGGTGCGAAGGAGCCTTTTTTTGTACGTCCACACGCCGTCGAAGTCGACGCGGTCTGGCGGGAAGGCGGGGCCGGGCACGAGGTCGTGGTCCTGCAGGAGTTCCTGTTCCCGGAGCCGGTCGGGGCTGATGAGCATCGGGTTGCCGGCGAACGTCGAGAGGCCCGCGTACGGCGAGAAGCCGTAGCCGACGGGGACGAGCGGGAGCACCTGCCAGATGCGTTGTTCGGTGTAGGCCAGAAAGTCGGCGAACTGATAGGCGCTCGGGCCGAGGTCGCCGATGCCGTAGGGGCCGGGGAGGGAGGTGAGGTGGAGCAGGAGACCGCTGGAGCGTGTCAATTTCATGGACGTGGACGGGGAAATCAAAGAGAGCGTAGGAAAGCGTCTCCGCGAGAGAGGCCGCTCGAACGGGACGAGCGCGAAAAGTTAGGTCACCGGGAAGAAAAAAGCAGGGTGCGTTCGGCCATGCCCGCCTTTTCCATGCTATTCGCCAAGTATTAAAATTATGCGGGGAGAAGGGGGGGCGGGATGAGGGAGACGGCTCTTCCGCGCTCGTAACATTCGCCGGGGGGAAGGCGTACCAAGGCGCGTTCCCCGTCGCGCCCCACGCCGAGTCCGGTTTCTCCCATGCAGGACGTCTTCGAGCCGCTCACGCCCGCCGACTATACCTTTCTCGTCGGTCTCATCGAGAGCAGCGTCAACCTCACCGATGATCAGATGCTTCGCCGCCTGCTTGCGGCGGTGGAAGCGAACGACACGCCGCAGGCGCGCGCCGCGCTGAACAGGCAGCTGGAGCGGGAGATCCGGTACCTCGGAAGCTCGGAGATCATGTACCTGACCCGCTATCTGTCGGGGAAGGAACCCGGTGTGTCCTTCGGGACCGTCGTCCGGGACGCGGCGAAGGCGTTGCAGGTCGATCCGCCGAAGCCGGGCACGAGCCGGGAACAGGTGGAGGCCGTCGTGTCGCAGTATGTGACCCGGCAGTTCGCGGAACTGACGCCGGAAGCGCAACAGCGTATGCTCGAAGAACTGGGGGTGGAGCGGGAGAAGGCCGCGGCGTTCCTCAAACGCTCGGCGGGAGTCTTTGCGCTGCCGATGCTCATTCAGGCCTTCAACACGATCATCGTCGAGGGGCTGATCAAACGCATCATCTTCGGAACCATCGCCAGGATCATCGGCTCGCAGCTGGCGCAGTCGCTCTTCCGGTTTATCGCCGGGCGCTTCCCGTGGTGGGTCGCGTGGATCGGCCCGGCCGCGTGGACGTTCTCCATCGGCTGGACCACCGTCGACCTTCAGGGACCGGCCCTGCGCAAGACCATTCCCATCGTCCTCTATCTCGGCCTGTGCTCGCTCCGAGACCGCTTCGGCAACACGGCGACGGACGACGCGGCTTCGGGCTGAGCGGGGCGTCCGGTCACTTCGTCCATTTCTCGAGCAGTTTGCGGGCGATCTCCCGGTTGCGCACGTCCTGCGAGGTGGCCGGGGGCAGTTCGATGGCCTTGCGGAGATGCGGGATCGCGTCCTCTTTCCGGCCCATCTTCTCGTACGTGATCGCCAGTTCGAAGTGCGCGAGGGCGAAGTCGGGGTTGAGCGCGATGGCGCGTTCGAGCATGGCGGCGGCGTCTTCCTTCGAACCTTTCGGGACGCCTCCGAAGAGGACCTTGGCGAACGAGCGCTGAATCCAGTTCAGGTCCGAGACCTCCCGGTAAAAAAGGCCGAGTGCGACGTACGCGGGCGCATACGTGGAGTCGAGTGCGATGGCTTTTTTGGCGTATTGCTCCACGTCCCGCCCGATCTTCACCTTGCTTTTGCCGCCCTTGAAGAGCGCCAGGTTGCCGTACGCGGCGGCGAGTTGGAAATAGGTCTCGGGGCGATCCGGAAACTTTTCCTTCATCTCCTCGGCGACGGCGACGGCCTTCCGGATGGTCTCTTCGGCAGCCTTTTTGGAACCGGCGGCCAGGAGATCCTTCGCGAGGTCGTGATAGGCCCGGGTCAGACGGAGAAGCACGTCGAAACGGCCGGGCGCGCGCGCGTAGGCGCTCATGTACGAGTCGAGCGCCGAGTTATTGTCGAAGGCGGCATAGAGCGCGTCGCCCCGGCGGAGAAGAGCCTCGACGGTCTCGTCGGTTCGGCTGGAGTCGGCGGGCGGGGTTTGCGCGGCGACCGTCGAGACGAGCATCGCGAGGGCGAGCATCGCGAGGGCGAGCGATGAGCCCCCGAACGCCCCGAAACGAAAATGCGGGAAAAGCTTGTGCATGGCGATCTCCGTACCTTATCCTTTTTTATAACATAATGGACGAAAGGGGAAACGACAGGACTCGGTTCTTGTTCGATCCGAGGAACGACGCGCCGCGTGAAATCCGTATTGAGGTTTCTTCGCCAAAGGGCCGCGCCGCCGGGAATATTCCCGGCGCGCTGTAACGGAACCGATGCCCGCCGCGTCCCAACGGGTAATCTCTTCGTCGCAACGATTCGCCGTGGAGCCCTTCGGCTCTCCATTCCTTATGCTCTTTTCGAGATATGCAGATCGATTTGAACCCCGCCGTTAATGCCGCCGATGCCGAACTCCCCGGCGCGGCGACGATGCTCGAACGTTTTCAGACCGTGCGCCGCTTCTCCGAAGTTTTGTGCCGTCCGCTCGTCACGGAGGATTACGTCATCCAGTCGATGCCGGACGTGAGCCCGACGAAGTGGCACCTGGCCCACACGAGCTGGTTCTTCGAGACGTTCCTCCTGACCCCGCACCTCGACGGCTATTCGGCGTATCACCCGGACTTCTCGTACCTGTTCAATTCGTATTACGTGCTGGCGGGCGATCGATTTTTCCGCCCGAAACGGGGGCTGCTCTCGCGCCCGACCGTCGAGGAAGTATACCGGTATCGCGCGTATGTGGACGAGCACATGCGCGCCCTGCTCGAGGGGGCGGACGAGGCGCTCGCGGCGGAGCTTGCGCCCCTGGTAGAGATCGGGATGAACCACGAACAGCAACACCAGGAACTGATTCTGACGGATCTCAAGCACGTTTTTTCGGTCAACCCGCTCTTCCCCGTGTACGCCGATGCGCCGGCGCACCACGCGATCGAGACCGGCCCGGCGGGCTGGGTCCGCTTCGAGGAAGGACTCTACGAGATCGGTCATGACGGGAGGGGCTTCGCATACGACAACGAAGGGCCGCGTCATCGGCATTTCCTCGAAGCGTTCTCCCTCGCCGATCGTCTGGTGACGAACGGGGAATACCTCGCGTTCATGGAGGACGGCGGATACGAACGGCCCGAGCTCTGGCTCTCGCTCGGTTCCGCGGCGGTGGAGACCAACGGCTGGCGCGCGCCCATGTACTGGTATGAGCGGGACGGGCAGTGGCATCAGTTCACGCTCTCGGGCCTGCGCCCGGTCGATCCCGACGAGCCGGTGTGCCACGTGAGCTACTTCGAGGCCGACGCTTATGCCCGGTGGGCCGGCGCGCGCCTGCCGACGGAACAGGAATGGGAGGTGGCGGCGCAGGGCCTTCCACGGACGGGCAACTTCGTGGAGACGGGGCATTACCACCCGGCGCCCGTCGCCGTAGAAGGCGGGCTCCGGCAGATGTACGGCGACGTGTGGGAGTGGACCGGGAGCGCGTACGGCCCCTATCCCGGCTATACCCCGCCGCCCGGAGCACTCGGCGAATACAACGGCAAGTTCATGTGCAACCAGTACGTGCTCCGGGGCGGCTCGTGCGCCACGTCGCAGTCCCACATCCGCCCGACGTACCGCAACTTCTTCCCCCCCGAGTCGCGGTGGCAGTTCATGGGCTTCCGCCTCGCGCGCGACGTGTAAGCCCCGTCCGCCGCATCGTTCGTTCTCGACCCTTTTCCGACCATACGCTCCCCCACCATGCACCCCACACAAGAGGCCCTTCCGCGCTCCGAGACCCATCTTTCCCGGTCGCACATGAGGGCCGAAGTGATCTCGGGTTTGACCCGGCGTCCGAAAGTGATCCCGTCCAAATATTTCTATGACGAACGCGGATCGCGCCTCTTCGATGCGATCACGGAGCTCGACGAATATTATCCCACGCGCACCGAGCAGGCGATCATGGAGGCGAACGTGGCGGAGATGGTGGCGCGCATCGGGCCGAAGAGTCTGCTCGTAGAGTACGGGAGCGGGAGCAGCCGAAAGACCCGCATCCTCCTCGACCACCTCCCCGACCTCGCCGCCTACGTGCCCATCGACATCTCGCGGGAGCACCTCCTGCGCACGGCCGCCGACCTCTCCGCCGCCTATCCGGGCCTGAACGTGCTCCCGGTGTGCGCCGACTATACGTCCGGATTTGCGCTTCCCGAAGTCGAGGGGCCGATCGAACGCGTCGTGGTGTATTTTCCGGGCTCCACCATCGGCAACTTCGAACCCGGGGAGGCGCGCGCCTTCCTGGAGCACGTAGCCGAAGTCGCGGGACGGGGCGGGGCGCTCCTCATCGGCGTGGATCTGCAAAAAGATCCGGCGATCATCGAGGCGGCGTACAATGACAAAAAGGGCGTCACGGCGGCTTTTAACAAGAATATCCTCGCCCATATCAACCGTGAACTCGACGCCGGCTTCGACCTCGATCGGTTCGGGCACCTGGCCTTTTACGATGCGGAGCACGGGCGCATAGAGATGCGCCTCGTGAGCCTGTCCGATCAGTGTGTGCGGATCGGGAGCACGCGCATCCCATTCCGGGAGCACGAGCCTGTCCTGACCGAGTATTCGTACAAGTACAGCCTCGAAGGATTCGCCGCGCTGGCGGCCGCCGCGGAGTTCGAAGTCGTAAAGGTGTGGACCGATCCGGAGCGGCTCTTCAGCGTGCAGTACCTCGAAGTGCGGTGAGCGTGCTCCGGCGCGCTCAGCCCGGCCCGATCGTCAGCGGGGCGGCGGCTTCGGCCTTGAGACGGGCCTTCACCTCGGGCGGGAGGGCGGCCCAGTGTGTGTCCGTGAGCGCGCCGTGGAGCGCGTAGAGCAGGTTCAGGTTCACGTCCCTCGGATGATGATGTTTTAAAATCTTGTACGCCATCTCTGCGCCCATCGCTTCGAGGTCGGCGCGGGTGCGGCACCCGAGTTCCGCGAGCCACCCCGCCGAAACGGGGCCGATGTTCTTCAGTTCGTGTACGGGGGTTGTGGAGCGCATGGCCTATCAGGTTGGTGGAGCAGCGAGGGGCGTTTCCCGGAGCCGGGAAGTCGTACGGGCGCGCGGGTCCCGAGGTCCAAATCTGCGTCTTCACGGACACATCATGAGTACCGACGGCGGGTGACACCCTTGCGTCATCGGCGGGACCCTTTCCACCAAACGACGCTCAGGGAGGTTCAGATGGCAGACGTGACCGACTACACGATGATCGGGGACGACATGCGGGTGGCGCTCGATCCGGGCGAGGGCGCCCGCGCCGAGGCGGGCGCGATGCGCTACATGAGCGACGGCATCGAGATGCGGACCGGGGCGGACGGCGGCCTCTTCGGAGGCATCCTCGGCGGCGACAAGTGGCGAGCCGACCGTTCCTCCGAAAAACGGGGCGGTCAAGCCCGCGACGGCTCGTTTCTTTAGGTCGATAGATCGTACCTTTGGGCGTTTTGATTCACCAGACGTCCGATCGACATGCGTTGCTCCTCACGATTCGCTCTCGTCACGCTCTTTTTCACCGTCTGGTTTGTCGGGTCGCCTGCGCGCGCCCGGCAGGCCTCCCCCGACGCCTGGGCGGAAGCCTATCGCGCCGCCGCCGACCGCCTCATCGACGCCGCGCTGGCCGACAGCTCCGCCTTCGAGCGACTCGGCTACCTCGTCGACACGTTCGGGCCGCGCTTCAGCGGCACGCAGAACCTCGAGGACGCCATCGACTGGATCCTCGCCGAGATGGAGGCCGACGGACTGGAGAACGTGCGGGGCGAACCGGTGATGATCCCGCACTGGGTGCGCGGCAAGGAGTCGCTCACGCTCGTCGAGCCGCGCGAAGCCGAGATGCAGATCCTCGGCCTCGGCGGAAGCATCGGCACGCCGCCCGAGGGGATCACCGGCGAGGTGCTCGTCGTCGGCTCGTTCGACGAACTGGAGGCGCGGGCGAGCGAGGCGGCGGGGAAGATCGTGCTCTTCAACGTCCCGTTCACCTCGTACGGGCAGACGGTGCAGTACCGGACGCGGGGCGCGGTGGCGGCGGCGAAGGTGGGAGCCGCGGCAAGCCTCGTCCGCTCCGTCGGGCCGGTGTCGCTGTATACGCCCCACACCGGAGCGATGCGCTATGCCGACGACACGCCGAAGATCCCGCATGCGGCGGTGACGGTCGAGGATGCGATGATGATGCAGCGTATGCAGGACCGGGGGCAGAAGGTGGTCGTGCGGCTGCAGATGGAGGCGCAGACCCTCCCGGATGCGCCGTCGCGGAACGTGGTGGCTGAGATCGTGGGACGGGAGAAGCCCGAGGAGGTCGTCGTCCTGGGCGGGCACATCGACTCGTGGGACGTCGGGCAGGGCGCGATGGACGACGGCGGCGGGTGCGTGGCGGCGTGGCAGGCCGTGCGGCTCATGAAAAAGCTCGGCCTTCGCCCCCGGCGCACCGTGCGCGTGGCGCTGTGGACGAACGAGGAAAACGGACTGCGCGGCGGCGTCGGCTATCGGGACGCGCACGCCTCGGAGGTCGCAAACCACGTCCTCGGCATCGAGTCGGACGCGGGCGTCTTCAGGCCGACGGGCTTCGGCTTCACCGGCTCCGACGAGGCGTTTGCCCGCGTGCAAGGCGTCGGACCGCTGCTCGAACGCATCGGGGCGGGGGAGATCACGCGCGGCGGCGGCGGCGCGGACATCGGCCCGCTCATGCGCCGGGGCGTGCCCGGCATGGGCCTCCGCGTCGACGGATCGAAGTATTTCTGGTATCACCACACGAACGCCGACACCCTCGACAAGCTCGACCCGCACGAGATGAACCTCTCCGTCGCCGCAATGGCCGTGATGGCGTACGTGGTCGCCGAGATGCCCGATAAACTGCCGCGCTCCGAAGCGATGCCTGCAAACTGAGCGGACGATACTGAGCGGCGGACGATAC
>JALSSK010000205.1 GCA_026984335.1 Rhodothermales bacterium | reverse complement strand
CAGAAGGCGCGAGGTGAGAGCACGGGCGGCGTCATGCTTCCCTCCGCACCTCCTCGCTCGCCTCGCCGTTCACGCGGAGCGCCGCCTCCGCCGCGAGGTTCACGGACGGCTCCGGATGAAGGGCCATGAGCACGCGCTCCGGCGTCATCGGGGCGACCAGTGGAAAGTCGGCGTCCGGACGGAAAGCCCGCATCGCGCGACGGAGGGCAAACACGACGCCGAGGCCGTACATGAGCGGCGGCTCGCCGACGGCCTTATTACCGTACGGACCCGTCGGTTCGTCGGCGTTTTCGAGGAAGCGCACTTCGAGGTCGTCCGGCATGAAATAGACGTCCGGCGCCTTGTACGTGGCGAGGGCGTGGGAGAGGAGGCGGCCCTCGTCGTTCCACCGGAGGTCCTCGATCGTCATCCACCCGAGGCCCTGCGCCAGCCCGCCTTCCACCTGCCCGAGGTCGATGAGCGGGTTGAGTGTGCGTCCGAGGTCATGGACGATCTTCACCGCATCGATCTCGTACGTGCCGAGGAGCGCATCGAGCGTCACCTCGACGAGCGCCGTGCCGTACGTGTGGTAGGCAAACGGGCTGCCCTTCTCCGTGGTCTTGTCGAAATGGATGTTCGGGGTGGCATAGAAGCCGTGCGCGGAGAGGGAGACGCGCCGAAAATAGGCCGCCGAGACGAGCTTTCCCCAATCCCATTCCGTCTCGCGCCCGTCATACAGGACCTTCTCCCCCGCCACCGAGACCTTTCCCGGATCCGCGAGGCCCATCTCTTCCGCCGCAACCGTTCGGAGGCGCGCCATGATCTGTTCGACGGCGGCGAGGACGGCGTTGCCGTTGAGGAGCGTCGTCGCGCTCGCGGCGCTCGGCGACATGTTCGCGACGCGCGTCGTGTTCGTGCTCTCGCAGTGGATGCGTTCGGGCCGGATGCCGAAGGCGCGCGAGGCCACGAGGATGAGGTTCGCATACAGCCCCTGCCCCATCTCGATGCCGCCGGTGGTCAGGCTCACGCTCCCGTCGGTGTAGACGTGAAGGAGCGCGCTCGCCTGATTCATCCACGTCGTCGTGAAAGAGATGCCGAAGCAGACGGGCATGACGGCGAAGCCCTTCTTCCGCTCGAAGTGCGCCGCGTTGAAGGCCGCGACCCGGCGGGCGACGGCCTCGAAGTCGTACGCTTCGTCGGCTTCCTCCCACGTGCGCACGGCCCGCCCGCGCTCGACGGTCTGCCCGTACGGGAACACGTCGCCGTCGACGAGGAGGTTGCGCCGCTGAAGCTCCTCGCGGGGCCGCCCGAGCGCTTCCGCCGCTTTCGCGAGGGCGCATTCCATGACGAACATACCCTGCGGCCCGCCGAAGCCGCGAAAGGCCGTGTGGGGCGTGAGGTTCGTCCGGCACGAGACGCCGAAGATGCGCGCGTTGGGGACATAATAGGCGTTCGCACTGTGGAAGAGGGTGCGCTCGAGGACGGCGGGCGAGAGGTCCGCCGCCGCGCCCGCATTCTGGAAATGCCGGACGTCATAGGCGAGGATCTTCCCGGATTTCGTCAGGCCGATTCGAAACTCGGAGACGTACGGATGGCGCTTTCCGGTCATGCGCAGGTCTTCGTCCCGGCGGAGCGCGATTTCGACGGGCTTGCCGGTGTGGGCGGCGGCGAGCGCGGCGAAGCAGGCCCACGGCGTCGCCTGATCCTCTTTCCCGCCGAAGCCCCCGCCGAGCCGCTGCACGTCCACCTCCACGTCGTGATGAGCGAGGCCGAGGATGCGCGCGATGGTGCGCTGCCCCGCGTACGGGCTCTGCGTGGACGAGCACACGCGCATGCGCCGGCCTTCGAGCGGGAGGGCTCGGGCGCGCTGCGTTTCGAGGTAGACGTGCTCCTGCCCGCCGACTTCCACCGTGCCCTCGACGATCACGTCGCACGCGCCCCACGCACGCTCCACGTCGCCGAAGGTGAACGTGCGCGTCGCGCCGATGATGCGGCCTTGTTCATAGGCCTCTCGGGGATCGGTGATGACCGGCAACGGCTCGACGTCCATCGTCATCGCGGCCACGCCCCGCCGCGCCGCCTCGGGCGTCCGCGCCACGACGACGGCCACCGGTTGCCCCTCGTAATGCACCGTGTCTTCGGCGAGGAGCGGCTCATCCGGGATCATCGAGCCGATCTGATTCTCACCCGGGACGTCGGCGGCGGTGAGCACGGCCACGACGCCCTCGACGGCCCGCGCCGCCTCGGTGCGCACCGCGCGCACCACACCGTGCGCGATGGGCGAGCCATACACGGCGGCGTGCAACATCTCGGCGGGCGGCGGCACGTCGTCCACGTACCGGGACGCGCCCCTCGTGTGTCTCGGCGCTTCAACGTTCTTCATAAAAAGCCCTCGCGGTGATGATTTCCGGAAAGAGCCGGGTAACGTGCGCGATGAGGATCTGACGGGCGAGCAGACGCTTGTATGCCGCGCTCCCCCGCACGTCCGTGATGGGCGCGATCTCCGCCTGAAGGACCGGGAAAGCCCCCCGCACCACCGGCGCGGTGACGGGCTTCCCGACGAAGTACCGGCTCGTCTCTTCGAGGTAAAGCGGCACGGGCGCGACGCCCCCGCACGCCAACCCCATCTCCACGATGACGCCGTCCTCGACGCGCACCCGCATCGCGCCGTTGACCGAGGCGATGTCGAGGTGTTTCCGCTTCGAGACCTTCTCCCAGTTGACGCGCGCACCCGTTTCCGGGATCGGAATGAGGATCTCGGCAAGCATCTCGGCGGGTGATTTGTCGAGCGTCTTGTATCCCCGGTAGAAGGTGCGGATCGGGACCGTGCGCGCCGACGCGCCGTCGCGGAGGACGAGCCGGGCATCGAGGGCGAGAAGGAGGATCGAGAGGTCGCCGATGGGCGAGGCGTTGACGACGTTGCCGCCGAGCGTGGCGCGGTTGCGGATCTGCCACGAGGCGATCAGCCGCATGTATGCGCCGATGCGGGGCAACACCCTTCGCACTTCCGGGCTCCGGGCAAATGCTTCGAACGTCGTGAGCGCGCCGACGCGGAGAAAGCCCGCTTCCCGCGCGATGCCCGTCCATTCGGCGGAGCGGTTGAGCACCCGCACCGGCGTCGTCGGCAGCGCATCACCTCTTTGCACGTAAAGATCCGTCCCACCGGCGATGGGGATGGGCTCCATCGCGCCGTTCCCGTACACGGGCGCCGGAATGGCCGCCAGACGCTCCGGAACGTCCCGGAAATAGGCGGGCAGCCGTCCGTCGTCCACGAGCGCCTCGACGCCCGTCCGCCCCC
>JALSSK010000204.1 GCA_026984335.1 Rhodothermales bacterium | reverse complement strand
GTGGGCGTGAAGTACCGCTTCTGAGCTTCAGCGTTCATGCTTCGGGCCTCACGCGCCCCCTACCGGCCGGCTTCCCCCTCGGGAGCCGGCCGGTTTGGTCCGGGATGCTTCAGGGTTATGGCGCCACGCCCTCCGGAGCCACAATCTCGCTCCCCCCCTTCCGCCTTCCCGCGCCGCCGTGTATATTCCTTTCGGTCCTCCCCATGAACGCGAACGTCCAGCCCATGCCCCCACACGAACCGCGCTCCACCGACCTGGGCGAGACGCTGACGAACGGCCTTCTCGGTTTCTTTGGCGTCGTCGCCGCTTTTCTGCTTTTGCCGAAAACCCTGAAGTTTTTCGTCCGCCGTTTCGTGCTCCGGCTCCTCGGAGAGATGATCCTGTTCATCACGTTCGGCTTGCTCACCGAGAAGGTCATCGACTGGCTCGATGAACAGGCGCCGCCTACGTGAACGCGCCCCGGGGATACGGCTTCCCTCCAGACCATTGCTCACGTTTTCCCACGGACCCGTCATGGTGCACGCACGCTTTGCATCGCTCGTTCTCCTGCTCGCCCTCATGGCGAGTGGGGCGCCCCCTGCGCGCGCCCAGGTCCGCCTCGACGTCGCGCCCCGGCTCGGCTTCGACCTCGTCGGGGACGTCGAAGAATTTTTCCTGGGCGTAGACGCGCGCATCGGCCTCGTCGCGCTCCCCGTACTCCTCAACCCCGCTTTCGACTATTACTTCACCGAAGGCAACCTGAACGTCTACCAGTTCAGCATCAACGCCCTTTATCCCCTCCAATATCCGGGGATGCGTCCGTACCTCGGAGGCGGCATCGGGATCTCCCGTATCTCCATCGGCCGGGACGGACGGAGGCCGGGCGCGTTCGACCGGAGCGACACGGACGTGGGGCTCAACTTCATCGGCGGCGTCGTCTTTCGCACGGGCAACCTGCGGCCGTTCGTCCAGGGCCAGATCACCTTCGGGGACCTCGACCTGTTCACCGTCGCCGGCGGGCTGCTCTTCCGCCTCGACCAACCCTGACCGGCGTCGCTTCCGCACCTCTCACCCACGCTTTCGCTTCCGTATGAGCCAGGCTTCGTCCGTCAACGACCGGCCCGACAAGATCGGCGTCATCACACACGGTTCGCTCAACCAGGGCGTCGAGATGAAGCTCGATGCGGAAGAGTCCATCGAGAGCATCGTCGCCGGCACGTTCGTCGTCGTCCAGGGGGAACGGTATGACTTCTTCTCCATGATCACCGACGTGACCATCGACGCCGCGAACGAGAGCATCCTGCTGCACCCGCCCTCCCGGGAGGACGACCTGCTCCGCCGCGTGCTTCAGGGGGCGGGCACGTTCGCTACGGTCTCGCTCCGGCCGATGCTCATGATGGAGAACCGGGCGAACGAGGAATATGCGGAGGTGAAGCCGGTGAAGACCGTCCCGGCCCATTTCTCGGCCGTGGCGAAGGCGACCGAGGAGGACGTGGCGCGCGTCTTCGGGCACGAGGCCAACAAGGACGATGAGGGACGGCAGCGCTACTTCAACGTGGGCGAGCCGCTCGGCATGGACGGCATCCCGCTGTGCATCGACCTTCACCGCTTCGTGGAGCGTTCGAACGCCGTCTTCGGCAAAACCGGAACCGGGAAGACCTTCGTCACGCGGCTGCTCCTGGCCGGGACGATCAAGGCGGGACGCGCGGTGAACCTGATCTTCGACATGCACTCGGAGTACGGTTTCGGCGGAAAAAAGGAAGAAGGTGGATTCGTGCGCGGGCTGCGCGAGCTCTTCCCGAGCAAGGTCACGATCTTCTCGCTCGACCCGAAAGGGACACGCAGCCGCACGAACGTCCTGCCCGACTTCGACGTGTATCTATACGCCGACCAGATCGAGCCGGGCGACGTTCTCCCGCTCCGCGACACGCTCAACCTGACGGCGACCGCCGCCGAGAGCACGTATGCGCTGTACAACCATTTCGGCAAAAACTGGCTGACGGCGCTCCTCCACGGGGACGCCGCCGAGATCGCCGAGCGGTGCGGGGCGCACGAGAACGCCATCGGCGCGCTTCAGCGGAAGCTCCGCGTCTTCGAAGGATATGAATTCTTCAAAACAACCTCCCCGGAAGGCAAGATAGACGTTATCGAGGCGCTCATGGAGACGCTCGAAACCGGCAAGTCCGTCGTCTTCGAGTTCGGGAAGTACGACGACCTCAAGGTATACCTCCTCGTGGCGAACGTGATCACGCGTCGGATTCGCGAGCGATACGAGAAGCTCGCCAACAAGCATTTCCAGACCCGGAACGACGCCGACAAGCCGCATCCGCTCATCATCACCATCGAGGAGGCCCACAAATTCCTCGCGCCCGGGGTGGCGCACGAGACTCCGTTCGGCAAGATCGCGCGGGAGATGCGGAAGTACTTCGTCTCGCTCCTCGTGGTGGACCAGCGCCCGAGCGCCATCGACGAGGAGGTGCTCAGCCAGATCGGGACGAAGATCGTGGCGCAGCTCAACGACGAGAAAGACATCGGCGCGGCGCTCGTGGGCGTCAGCGGGGCCTCGGCGCTCCGGCAGGTGCTCGCCTCGCTCGACTCCAGACAGCAGGCGCTCCTCCTCGGGCACGCCGTTCCGATGCCCGTCGTGGTGCGCACCCGCTCATACGACGAGGACTTTTTCGCGGCCATGCGCGA
Source organism: Rhodothermales bacterium (assembly GCA_026984335.1). GTDB lineage: Bacteria > Bacteroidota > Rhodothermia > Rhodothermales > ISCAR-4553 > JALSSK01. The sequence continues at coordinate 12,416 of JALSSK010000204.1, read as the reverse complement.
CGACCGGAAGCCGCGCTCGTTCGCCGAGGCGAAAAAGGACATCGACCGGCTCTTCTGATTCGTCTGAGGACGAGACTCAGCCGTGCGCCCCTTCGTCGATGCGGCGCACTTCCTCGGGGGTGAGCGTCACGGTGGCGGCGGCGACGCAGTCTTCGAGATGCTCGATCTTCGTCGTGCCGGGGATCGGCAGGATGCGAGGGCTTTTGGCGCGAAGCCAGGCAAGCACGAGGCGCTGCGGCGAGAGACCCCGCTCACGCGAGAGCGCGGCAAGCACCGGAATCTCAGCGAGCTTCTTCGCGCGGTTCATGCCGCCGAACGGGCTCCACGGCAGGAACGTCAGCCCCTCCCGTTCGCAATATTCGAGCACGCCGTCCTTCTCCGGCGTCCGATGCCACGGACTGTACTGATTCTGCACCGACACCACGTCGACGACCCGGCGCGCCCGCTCGATCAACTCGACCGAATAGTTCGACACACCGACGAAACGGATCAGGCCTTCGTCGACGGCCGACTTCACGACCGAGAGCGACACTTCAACGGGCGTTTTCGGGTCGGGCGCATGATGTTGCCACAGCGTGATCGGCGCGCCGCCGAGCGCTTCGACGCTGTCCCGGATCGTTTTGCGGAGGTGGTCGGGGTGGCCGTCGGTCACCCACGCGCCGCCGGGCCGCATCAGCCCCCCCTTCGTCGCCACGACCACGTTCGACGTGTCGCCGTCGTACGAGGCAAGGGCGCCGTGCACGAGCCGCTCGTTGTGGTGCTTCTCCGTTTCGTCGATGCAATACGCATCGGCAGTGTCGATGAAGGTGACGCCGAGATCGAGGGCGCGATGGATGACGGCGACGGATTCGGCTTCGCTCGGACGCCCCGCCAGCGAGAAGTGCATGGCGCCCAGCCCGATCACGCTCACGTGCAGGCCGGTCGTCCCTAGTTCGGTGGATTCCATGGAATACGGAGGAAGGTTGGGGAAGGCGTGGCGCGCCATACGTGCATACAGGCGGAAAGCGCTCAAGTTCTCCAAACCGCCGCAGGCGGCTCTCCGGCGAGCCCTCTACCCTTCGCGCTCGAGCTCCGCCCTCGGGCGCCACACCGCTTCGGGCTGCACCACCGGATCCGGCTCGGGACCCGGATCCGGCCAACCCATCTCGGAGACGCGCATGAGCACCTCCACCGCCATGTCCCGGTCGACGACGATCTGGCACGAGAGCCGCACCTCGTCGAGCAGGCCGGCGCTTTTCAGCTTCTCATATTCGGCTTTCGTCATCGTCTCCGGCTCGCCTTCGAGGAAGCGCACGCGGCAGGTGGTGCACCGCGCGTGACCGCCGCACCGATGCCCGATGTCCACCCCGCACGCCTCGATGGCGCGCACGAGCCGGGCGCCTTCCCCAACGTCGCACGCACCGTGACCTTCGATCGTGAGCTTATACATTTCGTATCTCCGTTTTCCGGTTGATGGGTCGAGATTCCCGCCCGCCGGGCGTCGCCCCGGTACGGAGGGCCGGTTCTTTATTCCGCATGAAGCGTCTTCTGTTCCTCCGCGCGGTTCTTCAAACCGAGAGCAAGCAGGGTGAGGACGAACCCGATGGCGGCGATGATCAGAATGGCGCTCTGATAGCCCCGGGCGGAACCGCCCTCGGAAGCGGCCACCGCCCCGATGAAAGCGCTGCCCGTGAGCTGACCGATGCTGATGAAGAGGGTGATCACCCCCTGCGCCACCGTTCGCTCCGTCGCCTCGGCCTCGTGCAGCAGAATGTACGCGAGCGCCGAGCCGAGCAGCCCCGCCAGTCCAAGGCCGAGGAGCACCGAACCGCCATAGAAAAGCGCCCGGCTCTCTCCGCCCACTCCGACGGTCAGCAGCCCCAGCGTGAGCAGGCCCGTGCTCGCGATCACGATCACCTTCGAGCCGACGCGGTCGAGCACGCGGCCGACGATCGGCGAGGCGACGGCCACGGCAAAGACCAGGGGAAGCAGCATGAACGACGCCGTGGACTGGGTCACCTCGAAAGCGGTGACGGCCAGAGCCGGGAAAAAGACGAACGCCGCTTCGGTCATCCCCGCTCCGGCGGCGAGGAGACTGGCCAGAACCACCTGCCGGCTGTCGAAGAGCCGCAACCGCACGACGGGATCTTCGGCGCGTCGCTCGACGGCGATGAAAAGCGGGAAAAGGACCGCCGCCGCTCCGAGGGACATCCACAGCCGGGGATTCCGGAGGCTCGCCGCAAAATGCTCCGTATCGATCTGGTTGACGCCGTAAGCCAGCGCCATGAGCATGAGACCGAGCGCGGCCATGCCGGGCCAGTCGAGCGGTTTCGCGGCGCCGGGACGACGGGCGGGAAGCAACCGAAGGCTCGCCGCAAAGACGAAAGCCGCGATCGGCAGGTTGACCACGAACAGCCACCGCCATCCGAAGAGCAAGAGGATGCCGGCCACGATCGGGCCGATAATGAACGCGACGCCGAAGACGGCCCCGAGTGCGCCGAGCGCGCCGCCCCGACGTTCCGGCGGAAACACGTCCCCGACGACGGCGCTCGCCACGGGAAAGATGCCGGAGGCCGCCAGCCCCTGCAAGGCGCATCCGACGAGCAGCACCATGAAGCTCGGGGCAAGCGCCACCACGAGCGACCCCGCGGCGAAGAGCGCCACGTCGGCGGCATAAACCGGGCGACGACCGTATACGTCGGAGAGCTTCGACATGAGCGGCACCCCGACGAGGTTGAACAGCACGAAGGCGTTAAACACCCAGGAGAGCATGCGTTCGTTGACGCCGAAGTCTTCGCCGATGGCTGGAAGCGCAGGCCCCACCATGGCGATGAACAGGGCCGCCATGAGCACGCCGAGAAAAAGAACGCCGAGAAGACGTTTCTGCCGGGTGGAGTCTGTCAAGGGCTGTGGGGGATCTGGGGGGAGAAGGGCGGAATGCGGCGCGCCCTGAAGCGCTCGTGCAAGTTTAGGGGCAACGGCGGAAAGAGACAAGGGCAGTCCACATTTCGCAAAGTGAGGCTCCGCACCATTCGCACATTAAAGGATCACCCGCTCCTTGCCGATATCACGCATGTATCCATCCTTCCGGGAAGGACCCACGCGCGTGCGTCCTCCTCGACAGTTTCAGTTCCATGAACGCTTCGCGGCTCAGTTTCTTCTTGTGGACAGGGGAGGTCGCGGACACCCCGCCTCCCGACAGGCGCCCCCCTTCCCCGACCCCTTTCCTTTTCTCTTTCCTCTCCGGCGCATCTCGCTCCCCCCTGCTCGGGAGGCAAACGGCGAGCGTGATGAAGCGATCCGATGCGCCCTCTCCCTTCTCCACTGACCGCAACCTGCGGGCGGTCAGATTTCTCATCCGCCACTGGTCCCTCACCCTCCCCGGTACGTGCCCACACCGGGTCTCCTGCTCTGAACGTTCCCGGGCGGCACGATGACCCCTCCCGAACACACCATATCCCCGGAGGGGTTGCCGACCTCAACCCGTCAGAGAGTAAACTTCCGATGGAAGCTGACTCTCCTGAACAGTGGGCTGATCACGCTCATTGCGTTCTTCTTCTTCCTCTACATTCCCAACCATCTCAAGCGCCAGGCGCTCGAAGCCATCGAGGAAAAAGCCGGCGCCGTAGCCGAGATGTCCACCTTTTCGCTGGCGCCCGCCCTTGCGCTCGGCCGCTACGACGAGGTAGAGAAAGCCCTGGAGGAAACGGTTCGCCTCGAGGATGTGGCCTATGTCCTCGTGCTCTCGCCCGAGGATCAACCCATGGTGTCGATAATCCGTGACTCGACGCTTGACCCCGCACACCTGAGCATCCATCCCCACGAAAGCCTTACCTCGGATGGTCGCCTCTATGAGATGCATCGAACCATTGACTGGGGCGGCGAGACGCTGGGGCGGCTGCACCTGGGGTTCTCCCTCGAAGAGTTAAACCGCTCGCTCACACACAGCCGGCTGACCATCGCCCTGGTGAGCTTCCTCGTTTTTCTCTTCGGCATCATGGCCACCCTTTGCATCAGCGCGTTCATCACGCGCCCGCTCAAACGGATCGTCCAGGCGGCCGAAGCGATCGCCGAAGGAAACCTCAAGCAACGGGCGCCCGTGCAGACCCGCGACGAGATCGGACAACTGGCCGCTTCGTTCAACGACATGGTCGACAGCCTCAATGAGGCCTATGAGGCGTTGCGGGACAGCGAAAGCCGTTTCCGCGCCCTGAGCGAACACGCCTCGGACATGACCCTGATCATCGACCGAAAGGCGAAGATCGCCTACGTCTCTCCGGTGTGCCAGACGATCCTCGGCTATTCGATGACGGATCTGGTGGGACGGCGCGCGCTGAACATCCTTCATCCGGACGACCGGCGGCGCGCGCTTCGCGCCCTCGCCCACGAACGCACGGACGGCTCGAAGATCATCACGCTGGAGGCAAGGGTCCAGCATCAGAGCGGCTCGTGGCGCACCATCTCTTTTCGCGCACGCAACCTGATCGACCATCCCGGCATCAACGGCATCCTCGTCAATGCCCGCGACGTGACGGAGAACCGAAAGTTCGAACGGGAACTGGTGCTTGCCAAGGAACAGGCCGAAGAGATGGTGCGCCTCAAGGATGCCTTCCTGACCAACATGAGCCACGAGATCCGCACGCCGCTGACGGGCATCCTGGGCTTCGCACAGATCCTGCTCAGTGAAGTCGACGACGACTATCGCCCCCTGGTCGCCAGCATCGAGCAGAGCGGGCAGCGGCTGCTTCATACCCTCAACTCCGTGCTCGACCTGGCGCAACTGGAAGCCGCCTCGGTGCACCTCAAACTGCAACCCCTCAACGTCTATGAGGAAAGCCTCGCGGCCGTGCGCCTCCTCCAGCCGCTGGCCTCAAAGAAAGGCCTCACGCTCGACGTGCGCTCGACCGCCGAAGAACCGGTCGCCCGCCTCGACCGGGCCTATCTGAACCGTATTCTGAACAACCTCGTCGGCAACGGCATCAAGTTTACCGAGGAGGGCGGCGTACTCGTCAAAATCAGCGTCGAACACGACCGGCTCCTGATCGAAGTGCAAGATTCCGGCGTCGGCATCGACGAGGCCTTTCTCCCGGACATCTTCTCCGAGTTCAAACAGGAGTCGTCGGGCATCGGGCGCGAGTATGAAGGCAACGGACTCGGACTGACGATTACGAAGCGGCTCGTCGAGATGATGAACGGAACCATCGCGGTGAAAAGTATCAAGGGCCTCGGTTCCGTCTTCACGGTCACCTTCCCCGTCTATCGCCCGCCCGCAACGTCCCTCAAACGACCGCCGAAGCAAGAACCCGCCGCCCCCCGGCCCGCCTTGCCCCGGAAGGTCCGGACCGCCTCCCTCCTTGCCGTGGACGACAACCCGGACGTACGGATGCTCCTCGAACGCTGGCTCGGCTCCGGGCTCTCGGTCACCACGGTCAAAGACAGCGCGACGGCCTTCGAAGAGGCGAAAAAAAGCTCGTTCGACGTGGTGCTCATGGACATCAGCCTCCGTGAAGAACGCGACGGCGTCTCGGTCATGCGCGACCTCCGCACGCAGCCCGGTTTCGAGAAGACCCTCTTCGTCGCCCTGACGGCGTTCGCGCTCCCCGGCGACCGCGAACGCTTCCTCGAAGAAGGCTTCGATGCCTACCTGAGCAAGCCCTTCACCCGGCAAAATCTCACGTCCCTCCTCGACGAACTGCTCCACCGAAAAAGCGCCTCCGGTTCGCCTCAGACCGTCCCCTGAACCGGCTCCGGGTGAGCGCCCGTTGCCCGGATCGAAGAAGCCTCCGGCCAATCCCTTCGAGCCCCACGGGGCACGGCTCTGCGCGGCGGGGACGACGCGCGTTCCCGACGAAGGCCTTCCGGAGCGATCCGACCGAACCTTTTTTCATTTCGAAAGGCTCCGTTTCGTAATTTCCGAAAACCGTTCGGCCTCAGAGCCTTTAAAGGATTCCTCATCTGCGCTCCACCCTCTTTCGATCCATGATCCGCGTCCTCAAACTCCTTCCCGCGCTGCTTCCGATCCTCCTCCTTGGCCAATCGTGCTCCGCACAGGCGCCGATATCCGTCCCCGACGACGAGGCCGGGCCGAGCTATGAGTGGTCCGAGAACAGCCTCCGCCGTCTCACGCTCGAAGAGAAGGTCTCGCAACTGTTTGCGGCGAATGCGTACGGGTTTTTCGAAAGTGTGGACGACCCCTCGTATACGCGCCTCGTGGATCTCGTAGAAAACTTCGGGGTCGGCGGTCTGATCTTTTTCCAGGGCGAGCCGCTCGAACAGGCGGTTCTCATCAACGATTTGCAGGCGCGTGCGCGCCTTCCGCTGCTCATCTCGCAGGACATGGAGTGGGGCGCGGGGATGCGCATCGAACATACGACGACGCTGCCCCGCACGATGGCCCTCGGCGCCGCGCGCGACCCCGCCCTTGCCTTCTCCGCCGGATACGTGACGGCCCGTGAGGCCCGCGCCCTCGGCGCCCATCAGATCTTCGCCCCCGTCGCCGACGTGAACAACAACCCGCAGAATCCGATCATCAACGTGCGCTCTTTCGGGGAGGACCCGGCGCTCGTGGCCGAGATGGTCTCCGCCTTCGTGCGCGGCGCTCAGGCGGGCGGCGTCATCGCCACGGCCAAGCATTTCCCCGGCCACGGCGACACCGCCACGGACTCCCACGCGGACCTGCCCGTGATCCTGCACGACCGCGCCCGGCTCGACTCGCTCGAGCTCGTCCCTTTCCAGGCCGCCGTGCGAGCGGGCATCGGGAGCATCATGACGGCGCACATCGCCTTTCCGGAGATCGAGGGCAACGCCGAGGTTCCCGGCACGCTCTCGCCCGCCATCACGCAGGGCCTGCTCCGCGAACACCTCGGCTTCGACGGGCTGATCGTCACCGACGCGATGAACATGTCCGGGGTGACGAAGCATTTCGGGACGGGTGAGGCCGCCGTGCGCGCCCTCGAGGCGGGGGCGGACATGGTGCTCATGTCCGAGGACGTCTACGCCGCGCGCGCCGCCGTGCTCCGGGCCGTGGCGGCCGGGCGGCTCACCGAGGCGCGCCTCGACGCCTCCGTGCGCCGCATCCTCCGTACGAAAGAGCGCCTGGCCCTCGACCGCCGGCGGGCCGTCGACCTCGAAGCGGCGCGCCGGCGCGTGGCCACGCGCACGCACCGGATGCTCAGCGAAACCATTGCACGGGCGTCGCTCACACTCCTCCGCAACGAGAACGACCTGCTCCCGCTCATCGACCCGCCGGAGCGCATCCTCGTGCTCACCCTCAGCGACGGCGACGACACCGACACCGGCCGGTCCTTCACCCGCGAGGTGCGCGCCCGCGCCGGCGACGCCCGCGTCACGCGCCGCCTCATCGACCGCCGCTCGTCCGACGAGGAACGCGCGGCCGCCCTTCGCGAGGCCGCCGATCACGACCTCATCCTCGTCCCGGCCTACGTGCGCGTGCGTTCGTGGAGCGGACGGATCAACCTCCCGGACGAACAGCGCGTCTTTCTCGACAGCCTCCTCGCCGTCGGGCCGCCCGTGGCGCTGATCTCTTTCGGCAACCCGTACATCCCCATGGGCCTCAAGCGCCAACCGGAGGTCTACCTTGCTGCATACGGCGCCGCCGAAGCCTCGCAAAAAGCCGTCGCGCAGGCCCTCTTCGGCGAGAGCGGCTTCCACGGACGCCTCCCCGTGACCATCCCCGGCCTCTACGCCTACGGCGACGGCCTCACGCTCGAACAGACCGCGCTCCGGCAGGGCTACCCCGAGGAGGTCGGCATGGACGGGGACGAGCTCGCTCGCATCGACTCGCTCATGCGCGCCGCCATCGCGAACCAAGCCTTCCCCGGCGCGGCGGTGGCCGTCGGGCGCGCGGGCGTCGCCGCCAAGGAGGACGGATACGGCTACTTCACGTACGACTCCGAACAGCGCGTCACGCCGCAGTCGCTCTTCGACCTCGCCTCGCTCACGAAGGTCATCGCCACCACCACGTCGGCCATGCTCCTCTACGAGCGCGGCCTCCTCGACCTCGACGCCCCGGTGGCGACGTACCTCCCCGAGTTCGGGCAGAACGGCAAGCGCGCCGTCACCATCCGTCACCTCCTCACGCATACGAGCGGCCTCATCCCCTTCCGCCGCTTCGACCGGATGGGCCTCACGAAACGGGATCAGGTGCTCCACGCCATCCTCTCCGACAGCCTCATCTATCCCCCGGGCACGGAAACGCGGTACAGCGATTTCAACATGATCACGCTCGCGCTCGTCATCGAGCGCATCACCGGGCAGGACTTCGCCACGTTCACCCGCGAGGCCGTCTTCGAGCCGCTCGGCATGCGGCACACCGGCTTCCGCCACGCCGGCAACGGCCCGGACACCACCGTCGTCCCCACCGAGTACGACAAGGATTTCCGGCATCGGCTCGTGCAAGGCGAGGTGCACGACGAGACGGCCTACCTCCTCGGAGGAACCGCCGGACACGCGGGCCTCTTCTCCACGGCGGAGGACCTCGCGAAGTTCGCCTACATGATGGTCAACGACGGGCGCGTCAACGGACGGCAGTTCCTGAAGCCGGAGACGATCCGGCTCTTCACCACGCGCGTCGATCCCGACGGCGAAAGCACGCGCGCGCTCGGATGGGACACGCGGAACTTCGAGGGATACTCTTCGGCCGGCCACCTCTTCGGCCCCCGGAGCTTCGGGCACACCGGCTTCACCGGCACCTCGCTCTGGATCGACCCCGACGCAAAGCTCTTCGCCATCCTGCTCACGAACCGCGTCTACCCCACGCGCGAGAACCACAGGCACCGTCCCGTGCGCGCCGCCTTCGCCGACATCGCCTATCGCTCGCTCCGGGGCGACGCCCGCCCGCTCCTGCCCGGCGTCCTCGGAGAATGATCGCTCCGGCGGCTTCGCGCCGGTCCGGAACATTATTTGCCGAACCGACTACACCGGGCGCAAAAACGGAAGAAGGACGCCCGAACTGCCACATTGACGGATAAACGGGAACGATCATGCCGACGTACGTCTATCGCCGCGAAGACGGCACCACGTTCGAGATACAACAACGGATCACCGAGCCCGCGCTGGAGAAGTGCCCGACGACCGGACAGAAGGTGAAACGACTGATCACCGGCGGCACGGGACTCATTTTCAAGGGCAGCGGCTTCTATCTGACCGACTACGGCCGCAAGAACGGCAACGGATCCTCGAAGAAAGAGACGGAAACGACGTCTTCCGCCGCTTCCGAGGGATCGACCCGGGCCGACAAACCGGCACCCAAAACCGAGACGAAAGCCTCCGAATAGATCTTCTCCGGGAAGGAGCTCGAAAGCACCGATGCGCATTGCCGCGCCGGTGCTTTTTTATTTGAGGAGCATCATCGCGCGGGTCTTCACGAAGGCGTCCGCCGTCATACGATAGAGATAGACGCCGGAGGCAACCGGCGCGCCACGTTCGTCGCGGCCGTCCCACGCCACGCGGTAGCTGCCCGCTTCGTGCGGCCCTTGCGCCAGCGTCCGCACCCGCCGCCCGAGCACGTCGAACACGGCCACGGTCACACGCCCCGGCGCCGGAACCTCGTACGCAATCGACGTCGTGGGATTGAACGGGTTCGGATAATTCTGCGAGAGCGTGAACGTCCGGGGCTGATCTTCTCCGGAGGCGTCCACCTGCGCCCCGTCGAACGTGGCGTTCCAATCGTCGACCGCCGTCCCCCCCGCCTTGCCGGCGGCCTTCGTGAACGCAAACTGATCCGTCTGATCTCCCGTGGGAAATGCGCCGGCATAGCCCGCCAGCGTGTACGCGCCGGAAGGAGCCGAGGCGGGGACGTTCTGCGTTATGGTGAGGGACAACTCTTCATCAGGATCCAGCGTTCGGGGGACGGGCCCGCGCGTGAGGGTGATGTTGTTCGGACCCGTGAGCAGGGTCCACACGTCCACCGTTTGCACCTCGCCGGTATAATTGCCCACGGAAACCGTGTACGTGAGGCTGCCGCCCGATGCGGAGATCTCCACCGGCCATTCCGAAGGCGTCACCGCCACGCGGACCCCGGACTCGACGATCTTCAAGCGTTGATTTGCTCCGCCGTAACTGATCGACTGCACGATTCCGGAGGGCCACTCGACGGACAGATCCTCCACGATCGCGCTCTGCCCGAGCCCGAAATACAGCGCCAGGTCGTCCCCTCCGCCGAGACTGCTCCCGCTGTGCAACTCATTGACCTGTTCCAGACCGTCGAGCGTTTGCACCTTGACCTTGGCGCCCACCCCGTCCCGGTTGCTGACCCGTCCTTCCAGTTCGACGATGAGCCAGTGGTTGCTGTTCGAGTTGTCGTTCCGAAAAAGGCGCGAGGGCCCGCCGTAGTTCACGAGAAAAAGGTCGACGTCCCCGTCGCCGTCATAGTCGGCGTGGATACTGGTGCGCCCCCGTTCGTCGTCATCGATGCCGCTGCCGGAGGAGATGTCGTTGAAGGTCCCGTCGCCGTTGTTGAGGTAGAGCAGATTCGGCTGAGGATTGAGCGCCACGGGGGGGTGCAGGCTTCCCGCAGCGATGAAGAGGTCCGTCCAGCCGTCCAGGTTGAAGTCGGCGAAGTTGGTCCCCCAGGTCTGGCGGTGCTCGCCCGTTCCCGGCACGTTCCGCTGGTTTACGCCGGCCTCCGCCGTCGCATCGGAGAAGGATCCGTCCAGGTTTTTGAGCAAGACGGGCTCGTAGTTGTTCGTGAAGAAGTAATCGAGCGTGCCGTCGTGGTTATAGTCACCCGTAGCGAGGCCCATGCCGTTCTCGCACTGATCCGCTCCCACCTCCGCGCCGACCTCGGTGAAGAGCCAGTTTTGCCAGTCGATCCCTCCGTCGTTGCGAAAAAGTTTGTTCGGGAGCGCGTCCGGATCCTGCCCGAGAATGCAATCATTGATCACAAAAAGGTCCAGGTCGCCGTCGTAATCAAAGTCGGTCCATCCGGTGATGAAGGCATATCCGTTCAGATCCGCCATCCCGAGCAGCTCCGAGACTTCGGTAAAGGTCTCGTCGCCGTTGTTGTGGAAGAGGCGGTCGGAATGGTCGAGGTGCGAGTCCACGCCCGCGAGCGACATGTGGTTGGCGACGTAGAGATCGAGAAAGCCGTCGCCGTCGTAATCTCCCCATGAAGCCGACATGCCGCGCGCCGAATAGACGGCTCCGGCAAAGGCCGTGGCGGTGATGTCGGTGAAGCCGGTTCCCCCGTCGTTTCTGAAGAGCACGTCTTCGTCGGCGTTGGCGAGGTAGAGGTCGGGCCAGTCGTCGTTGTTGAAGTCTGCGACGGCGACGCCCGAGCCGTCATGCATCGCGTCCTCGACGCCGTAGAGCGCCGCCACATCGGTAAAGTGCCCGGTCCCGTCGTTTTGGAAGAGGAGGTTGGCCGACTGCCGCCGGGTGACGTAGAGATCCAGGTCGCCGTCGCGGTCGAAGTCGAGCCAGGCCGCGCCCGCCCCGATGGTATCCCAGTCATCCACCAGCAGGCCGTCGTGCACGAAGTACACGCCCGCCTCGACGGCTATTTCGGTGAAGAGCGACTGGGCCCGCGCAGGCGTCGAGAGACAAAGCAGCCCCAGGGACAGACCACACCAGAAAAACACTCGACCGGCTTTCCATTTATAGATCATGTATATCATTGGAGCTATTGATCCAACATACAGATAGAAATTAAGAACCATGCGGCCGTCGCAGGCTTTCCCCGCAGCCCTCTCCTCCTGCACGCGCCGCCTGCAACCCGAAACTCAAGGGATGCATCAGGGGCAAGGCTTCGGATAACGGCATAATGACCACTTCCAACCAAGATCAGGATTTCTTGAGGCCGTTATCCCCTTCGCGTTTCCTGGTTTATGCCAAAATATAGACACTCCTTCCGGCATGAGCAAGTGAGAGGCTTCTTCGACATGGGCCGGGAAGGCTCTCGCGCGAAAGCCCCGGCGGAGCGGAACGTACGCGCGCCCGGGAAACCGTATGGCCATAGGAACGCATTTTCTTCACGAATTCGTTCCCTTTGCGTCCTTCCTCCCGCGCCGGCGTTAGCCTTCGGCATGACGCCGCGCCGCCTCCCGCCCGCGATCGAGGCGCAGTTCGGGACGCCACCGGAATTTTTCGAGCGTGGGATTCGGCGCACCTTCCACGGCGTCGGCGATGAGCGCGCCGAGGACGGGGGCGAACTTGAAGCCGTGCCCGCTTCCGCCGCCCGCCACGGTCAGCCCCGCGCGCTCGGGGTCCCGGGCGATCCAGAAGTCCTCGTCCTGCGTGTCGGCATAGAGGCAGAGGCGGGTATAGACGACTTCGGCGTCGAGGAGCGCGGGGAACGTCTCGGCGAGGAACGCCCGGAGTTCCGCCCGGTGCGCCTCCGTGACGACGCGCGGGGCATCGGGATCGAGCCGCACGCCGATGCCGTGGTTGGCCACCTTGACTACGCCGTCGCGGTTGCG
>JALSSK010000203.1 GCA_026984335.1 Rhodothermales bacterium | reverse complement strand
CGAGGGCTCGGAGCGCTTCGTAGTGCTCCGGCTCCCGCGCGAGGGCGCGGTGGAGGAGGCGGCGCGCGGCGGCGGCGGCGGCGGGGTCCGCGGCGGCGCGTTCGAGGAAAGGCTCGGCGCGGGCGAGGAGCTGGTCCGCCGTGGCGTGAGCGTCGCGCAGGGAACGGTCGAGGAGGCTGTCGGCGCGGGCTGCGCGCCCCGTCCGCCGGTAGAGGTCGGAGAGTGCGAGCAGCGTCTCCACGTCGGTCGGGTCGTCTGCGAGGAGCGTCTCGTAGAGCGCGGCGGCGTCGTCCATGCGTCCCTCGCGCACGTACAGCTCGCCGAGCCTGCGCCGGTAGGCGGGGGCGGGCGCGAGGCGGATCAGGGTGCGGAGCGTCTCTTCGATGCCCTTCCGGTGGCCGAGGCGGGAATAGAGCTCGAGCATCCGGGCGAGCACGTCGGGGGCGTCGCCGGTGCGGGCGCGGAGGCGTTCGTACACGTCGAGGGCGTCTTCGAGGCGTCCCCGGGCGGCTTGCAGACGGGCGAGCGCGAGCAGCGCCTGCGTGTCGCCGGGGTGAGCGGCAAGCAGCGTCTCGTAGGCGGCGGCGGCGCGCGCCGCGTCCCCGGACCGCGCGTACAGTTCGGCCACCTGCCGGTGATAGGCGACGTTCGAGGGGGCGCGCGCGCGCGCCTGCTCGGCATAGAAGATGGCCGTGGACACGTCGTCGAGCGCGGCGTGCGAGGCGGCGACGGCGGAGAGCACGGCGGGCCGGTTCGGCGTCAGGCGGAGCGCCTCCCGGTAGAACCGGAGCGCGGCCTCGTGGTCGTCGAGATAGGCGCGCGTCATGCCGCGCACGAAGAGGCGCTCGGCCTGCATCTCCTCCGGCGTCTGGGCCGCGGCATGACGCGCGGCCGGGATCAGAAGCAGGCCGGCCAGCAGAAAAGCGGCACGCCGCCGCCATACGTCACAGATCCGGACACGCCGCATAGAGAAAAGCCCGAAGGTTGAGGGTGAGACAGAAAACGTGATGCGCCGGGGGAGGTTTCCCCGCGCCCCGGAATGGGATGGCGATTCGGAGGCGGGACGCGCCCGCGACGCCCGACGAAGACGTGGATTGCTCCGGCAAATGGCGGGGGCGGTTGATTCTTTGCGCTTCCGGAATTACTCTCTATCCGCGGAATGTGCGCGTCGCCCCTCCGGATTCGGGCTGGTGGCTGCCGCGTGAGGGATCAGGATCAACGAACAGCGGGATTCACGGCGATGGGCACACAGGATATCCGACAGCAAAAGGATGCGGCGGCGATGCGCCGGTTCACCCGTCAGGTGATGCAGGACGTACAGGCGCTCGAATATATGCTTCGAGAGGGCATGTTCGAGACGGACGTGCGCCGCATCGGGGCGGAACAGGAGCTTTTCCTCGTCGATGATCGCTGGCAGCCCGCGCCCGTCTCGATGGATGTGCTCGAACGCAGCGACGACGACCGCCTCGTGACGGAACTGACGCGCTTCAACCTCGAGTTCAACCTCGATCCCTACGTCTTCGCCGGGGATTGTTTCCGGCAGATGGAGCGACAGATCAACGAGATGCTCGGCTACGTGCGCGGCCTCGCGCATCAGGTCGGCGCCGAGGTGGTCATGGTGGGCATCCTCCCCACGATCCATCTCTCCGACCTCGGCCTCGACAACATGGCCCCCATGCCGCGGTACTTCGCGCTCAACGACGCCATCATGGGACAGCGCGAGGGGCGGCCGGCGCAATATCAGATCCGGGGCGTGGACGAGCTCTTTTTTCAGCACGACAACATCCTCGTCGAAGGCTGCAACACCAGCTTTCAGACGCATTTTCAGGTCACGCCCGACGAGTTTCCCCACTATTACAACATCGCGCAACTCATCGCCGGGCCCTGCCTGGCCGCCGCCACGAACTCGCCCGTGCTCTTCGGCAAACGGCTCTGGCGCGAGACCCGCATCGCGCTCTTTCAGCAGGCCGTCGATACGCGGAGCAGCAACCTTTACCTCCGCGAGATGAGCCCGCGGGTGAACTTCGGAACGGACTGGTGCCGCAACTCGGTCACGGACATCTACAAGGAGGACATCGCCCGTTTCCGGATGCTTTTCACCACGGAACTGGACGAGGATCCGTTCGCCACGCTGGAGGCGGGCGGGGCGCCGAGCCTGCGCGCGCTTCAGCTCCACAACGGCACCGTCTATCGGTGGAACCGCGCCTGTTACGGCATCACCGACGGCAAGCCCCACCTGCGCATCGAGAACCGCATCCTTCCCGCCGGTCCCAGCGTCATCGACGAGGTGGCCAACGCCGCGTTCTGGTTCGGAGCCGTGCACGGACTCGCGCGGAAATATCACGACATCCCTTCGATCATGGATTTTGATCTGGCGAAGAGCAACTTCGTGGCGGCGGCGCGGCTGGGCCTGTCCTCACAGATGGCGTGGCTCCACGGCGAGAGCGTCCCCGTCGATGAACTGATCTGTGACGAGCTGTTGCCCGTGGCCCGGGAAGGGCTGGCCGCCGCCGGCATCGATCCGGAAGACGTCAGCCGGTATCTCGACGTCGTCGAAGAACGGGTGGAGCGGAACCGGACGGGCGCGCAGTGGCAGATCCATTCGCTGGCCCGGATGAAACGACAACAGACGACCCGCTCCGAACGGCTCTCGGCGCTCGTCGAGAAAATGATCGAGGCGCAGACGGAAGGAAAGCCCGGCCACACCTGGGAGCTGGCCGCCTTCGACAAGAAGATGGGCGTCCGGGGCATCATGGGCACGCGCGTGGAGCATTACATGTCCACCGACCTGTTCACGGTGCACGAGGAGGAGCTGGTCGAGTTCGTGGCCGTGCTCATGGACTGGCAGCGCATCCGGCACGTCGTGGTCGAGGACAACCGGCATCGCCTGGTGGGGCTGGTGACGCATCGCCGCCTGCTTCGCTATCTCGCCGAGAGGAGCGCCGTCAGCCCGGAGCACGCCGCCACCGACGTGCCCGTGAAAGACATCATGATCCCCAATCCCATCTCGGTCTCGCCCGAAGCTTCGAACGTGGAGGCCATTCAACTCATGCGCAAGCACGGCGTCGGAGCGCTGCCGGTGGTGCGCGAGGGCCAGCTCGTGGGCATCATCACCGAAGGCGATTTCATTCGCATCGCCGGACACCTGCTCGACGATACCCTCGGCATGCCCGACGCTTCGTCCGAGTCCGACGCTTCGTCCGAGTCCGACGCTTCAGCCGAGTCCGACGCTTCGTCCGAGTCCGACGCTTCATCCGAGTCCGACGCTTCAGCCGAGGCATGACCTGAGCCT
>JALSSK010000202.1 GCA_026984335.1 Rhodothermales bacterium | reverse complement strand
AGGGGACGCTCCTCGGCGAGGGGCGGCACCGCGCGTACGGCGGGCCGCACGCCGAGGTGAACGCCATCGCCGAAGCCGAGCGGCGGCACGGGGCGGAGGCGCTCCGCTCGGCGACGCTGTACGTCACCCTCGAACCGTGCAGCCACCACGGCAAGACGCCGCCGTGCGCCGACCTTATCCTCGCGAAAGGCATCCCGCGCGTGGTGGTAGGCATGGCCGATCCGTTCCCGGCGGTGGCGGGGCGCGGCCTCGCCCGGCTCCGCTCGCGCGGCGTCGAGGTGATCGAGGGCGTGCTCGAAAAGGAATGTCGCCGGCTCAACGAAGCGTTCGTCCATCACGTTCGGACGGGCCGGCCGCTCGTCACGGTGAAGACGGCGCAGACGCTCGACGGGCGGATCGCCACGGTGACGGGCGATGCGCGATGGGTCTCGGGCGAGGCGTCGCGGCGGCTCGTGCACCGGTGGCGCGCCGAGATGGACGCCGTGCTCGTGGGCGGCGGCACGGCGCGCGCGGACGACCCGGCCCTCACCGTGCGGCACGTGGAAGGGCCCCAGCCGCTGCGCCTCGTGCTCGACCGCGCGGGCGCACTCCCTCCCACGCTGAAGCTCTTCACCGACCCTTTCGCCGCACACACGGTCGCCGTCGTCGGGCCGGAGGCGCGGCCCGCCTATGCCGGGAAGCTCCGCGAGCGGGGCGGGCGGCTGCTCCGCATCCCCCTCTCCGAAGAGGGCCGCCTCGACCTCCACGCGCTCCTCGAACGCCTCGGCCGCGAACCCCTGCGCACCGGCGGACGACCCGTGCAGTCGCTCCTCGTCGAAGCCGGGCCGGGGCTCGCCGGCGCGCTCTTCCGCCGCGACCTCGTGGACCGCTTCTTCCTCTTCGTCGCGCCGAAACTGCTCGGCGACGGCGTGCCCGCGCTGTCCTCGCTCGGCCTCGAACGGATGCGTGACGCGCTCACCTTCGCCGAGCACCGGTGGGAAACGGTGGGCGAGGATCTGCTCTTCCGCGGCTATCGGCGCGCCGTCTGAGCCGCCGGCGATCTTTTCGTGGAGACGAAAAGTACAACGGGGCCCCCGTCCGCCCTCTCTCCGGCGGCCGGGGCGCTTCGCCGGCCCCGTTCATCTTCTTCTCCCCCCGCTTCATGTTCACAGGCATCATCGAAACGCTCGGGCGGGTCGTCACCGCGCGCGACCTCGGCGGCGGGCGGCGGCTGACCCTCGCGGCGTCGTTCGCGGACGAACTGCGCGTGGACCAGAGCGTGGCCGTCAACGGGGCGTGCCAGACCGTCGTGGCCGTGGCCGAGGGCGCCTTCGACGTGGTGGCCGTCGAAGAGACGCTCCGGAAGACCACGCTCGGCGACCTCCGGCCCGGCGCGCGGGTCAACCTCGAACGGGCGATGCGGCCCGACATGCGCCTCGACGGTCATATCGTGCAGGGCCACGTCGATGCCACGGGCGTCGTCACCTCGGTCGAACGGCTGGCGACGAGCACCCTCTACCGCATCCGCTTCGACGCGGCGTTCGCGCCGTACGTCATCCCCGTCGGCTCCATCGCGCTCGACGGCATCAGCCTCACCATCGCCCGCCTCGAAGGCGACGAACTGACGGTCGCCGTCATCCCCCACACCACCGCGCTGACGAACGTGGACACGTGGCGGCCCGGCACGCGGGTGAACATGGAGTTCGACCTGATCGGCAAATACGTCGTGCGCTGGCTCTCGCTCCGCGGCGACGCCGGGCGCGCCCCCTCGAAGCTCTCGGAAGCGTGGCTCCGGGAACGGGGATTTTAGCGTTTGAACGTTGGAGCGTTGAACGTTATAACGTTTGAACGCGCTAACGCATAAACGCCCCTGAACTTTGGGATTCGTCTGCGCGTTGATAGAGATTCCCACGGATTCGCTTTCGATCATCCTTTTCTTATGAACCCGATCCCCGACCTCGACATCCTCGACGACCTCGATGCGCCGAAGCATACGGCGGAGACGGCCCCCGGGGCGCGCACGGTGTACATCGAGACGTACGGCTGCCAGATGAACGTCTCGGACTCCGAGATCGTGGCGGCCGTGCTGCGTGAGCGCGGCTTCGGCCTCACGCGCGATCCGGACCGCGCCGACGTGGTGCTCCTCAACACGTGCGCCATCCGCGAGAACGCCGAGCAGAAGGTCCGCCGCCGCCTCGACGTCTTCCGCGCGGCCAAGCGCAAGCGCCGCGACGGGCTCACCCTCGGCGTCCTCGGCTGCATGGCCGAGCGCCTGCGGGCCAGGCTGCTCGAAGAGGAGCGGCTCGTCGACCTCGTCGTCGGCCCGGACGCCTACCGCGACCTGCCCCGTCTGCTCGAAGCGGCCGAAGAGACCGGACAGGCCGCCGTCAACGTGCACCTCTCGCGCGAGGAGACGTACGCCGACATCGCGCCGGTGCGCTACGACACGAACGGCGTCTCGGCCTTCGTCTCCATCATGCGCGGATGCGACAACATGTGCGCCTTCTGCGTGGTGCCGTTCACGCGCGGGCGCGAGCGCAGTCGCCCGGCCGAGAGCATCCTCGCCGAGTGCGCCGGGCTCATCGAGGCGGGCTACAAAGAGGTGACCGTCCTCGGGCAGAACGTCAACTCGTACCGCTTCGATCACGACGGCGCCGTCGTCGATTTCCCCGAACTGCTCTACCGGATCAGCCTCCTCTCGCCGGAGCTTCGCATCCGGTATTCGACGAGCCATCCGAAGGACTGCTCGGACGAGCTGCTCCACGTCCACCGCGAGCGGCCCAACGTGTGCAATTACATCCACCTCCCCGTTCAGCACGGCAACACGGAGGTGCTCCGCCGCATGCGCCGCACCTACACGCGCGACGAATACCTGGCCCTCGTCGCGCGCGCCCGGGCGATCTGCCCCGGCATCTCCCTCTCGACGGACGTCATCGCGGGCTTCTGCGGCGAGACCGAAGCCGAGCACCGCGACACGCTCTCGCTCCTGGAACAGGTGCGCTACGACCACGCGTACATGTTCATGTATTCCGAACGCCCGGATACGTACGCCGCCCGAAAGTACGCCGACGACGTGCCCGAAGCCGTGAAGAAGCGTCGTCTCCGCGAGATCATCGACCTTCAGACGGGCATCGCGCTCGAAAACAACCGGGCCGAGGTCGGGCGGGTGCACACGGTCCTCGTCGAGGGGCCGAGCCGCCGGAGCGACGAACGGCTCGCCGGACGGACGGACACGAACAAGATGGTCGTCTTCGCCCGAAAGAACTTCGCGAAAGGGCAGTACGTGAAGGTGCGGATCACCGACTGCACCTCG
>JALSSK010000201.1 GCA_026984335.1 Rhodothermales bacterium | reverse complement strand
GCCCTGCTGCTGGACCGGCTCCCCACACGCGCCGTCTCGGGCAGGGACACCGGGAGAGACCGCGTCGCGCCGCCCCGAAAGACCTCGGCGGCACGGTCCCTTTCGTCCGCTCCCCTGAGTTCTCCCCTGATGATCGTCCTGGCCTTCACCTCCGGTTTATTGACCCTTTCGGCAGAGGTCATGTGGACCAGGATGTTTGCGCAGGTCCTGCAAAACTCGGTGTATTCGTTCGCGGCCATTCTGGTCGTATTCCTTATTGCGCTGGGGGTAGGAGGCTTGTGGTCACACATCATGGTGCGCTTATCGCTCCCTCCAATCCCCGTTCTCGCAGCGCTTCTTTCCGCAGGGGCGATCCTTGTCGGGCTCACTCCCCTTGTATTCAATGCGGCAACCGGTGGTCTCGGATACGTAGCAGCCCGTGCATCGTGGCCCGGATACGTATGGGCCATTTTCAAATTAGGCATCCTGGTTTTTTTCCTTCCGACCGTCGTCATCGGCGCCGTTTTTCCCTTCCTGCTCAAGGCGTCGCCGGGAATCAACCGCGGGCCGGGTCGGTTCGTGGGGCGATTGGTTCTGTTCAACGCGCTCGGCGGCGCCGTCGGGCCCATTCTCGCTGGTTTTGTGCTGCTCGATTCCATCGGGCTCTGGGACGGCATCAAGATTATCGCCGTTCTCTACGGCGGCCTGGCGCTGGCGCTCGTCTCCCCATCCATTCGCAAAAAGAACGCCTTATGGGCAGCGTTTCCCGCGGCGGTCATCCTGGGGACGATGGTCTTGCCGAGCCCGCCCGTCGTCCGCCTGGACCCCGGAGAAACGGTCCTCGCCACGTGGCAATCGAGCGACGGGCTCGTTTCGATCGTGGAATCGAACGGAAACGTTCAGATGCGACTGGACAATTATTACGTGCTCGGAGATTCCCGCTCGGTTCTGGTGGAACAGATGCAGGCGCACGTGCCGCTCCTGCTTCATCCCGCTCCGGAGCGCGTCCTGTTTCTGGGCATGGGGACCGGCATCACCGCCGGCGCCTCGCTCAATCACGACGTGGCGCACGTGGTGACCGTGGAACTGGTGGACAACGTCATCCGCGCCGCACAACAGTATTTTTCCCCATGGGCAAACGGCCTCTTCGACGACCCTCGCGTCGAGATCGTCGCAGACGATGCGCGCAACTTCCTGCTGGGCACGCAGGAGCGGTTCGACGTCATTGTAGGGGATCTGTTCACCCCCTGGCACGCCGGCACCGGAAGCCTCTACACCCGGGAGCACTTCCGGCTCGTGAAACAGCGACTTGCGCCCGGCGGGCTCTTCGCGCAGTGGCTGCCGCTCTATCAGTTGACCCCGGAGAGCTTCGAAACGATAGCCGCCACCTTTGCGTCCGTTTATCCCGTCGTAACCGTGTGGCGCGCCGATTTTTCCGGATCCCGCGCCAGCATCGTCCTCATCGGTCAAGAAGCGGGGGCCCGGCTTCATCAGGAGGTCCTCCAGCGCAACATCGGCCACGTGGTGGGCGCAAGGGATCCGGCTTCCGATGCGCCGGCGGATCACATGGCCGGTCTTTTTTATGTGGGGAACCTGGAAGCGCTTAAAGATCGGTTGTCGGGAGTCCCGCTCAATACCGACGACCGGCGAACGGTAGAACTCAGGGCCCCCATTTTGTCCCAGCGGGCCCATGCCGGGCGCGAGACGTTTATCGTCGGAGAAACGTTAGAGCAACTCCTAACGACGTTTGCCGCCGGCCTTCCCGCCGGAGAGGACCCCTATCTTTCCGAGCTGCCTCCGAGCGAGATCCGCTACGTAGAAGCCGGCTTGCTGTACCATCGCTATCTCCAACTGACCGCCGCGGGGAAGGCCGGCGCGGCGGCGCGCACCCTCGACCGGCTCCGAGCCTCGGCGCCCGGCTTCCTGAACAAAGCAACACCCGGGACGGAGGACGAGCGCTGAACAACCGCCGTCCTTGCTTCGATCACCTTCGGACGCCTCCTCGGGGCGCCGCCGGCGACCCGAACGGAACGCACCGCCCCCCTGCTCCGGCAAGGACAACCTGAAAAAAACTTAAGACTGCCTTCAGCTTCCTTTAAGGTGAGGCGGCGGATCTTGGGTTTCCACCCTTGAGGCATTTCCCTGCGACCGGCGCACACGCGGCCCCGGTCGCAGGAATCCCTTTCAGAACCCAACCGCATCACCACCATGACAGAGAAGAAGTCCCGAATATCGCGACGCGCGTTCCTGCGCTCTTCGGTCGCGTTGGGCTTGATGACGGGGATGGAGCGCCTCCTCCCCGCCTATGCCGGATCGCATGCCCGGACGACGGCAAGCCGTCGCCTCCCGGGAGGAACGACGACGTACGACCTGACGATCGGCGAGGTCGCGTTGAACATCGGCGGGCGCAAGACCACGGCGACGGCCATCAACGGCGGCATTCCCGGCCCGCTCCTCCGCTTCCGCGAAGGCGACGAAGCCGTCCTTCGGGTCACGAACGCGCTGAAGGAAGACACCTCCATCCACTGGCACGGCATCATCCTGCCCTTCAACATGGACGGCGTGCCCGGCGTCAGCTTCCCCGGCATCAAGCCCGGCGAGACGTTCGTCTATCGCTTCCCCGTCCGGCAGAGCGGCACGTACTGGTACCACAGCCACAGCGGCCTTCAGGAACAAACCGGCGTCTACGGTCCCATCGTCATCGACCCCGCCGAAGACGAACCGCAGCCCTACGACCGCGAACACGTGATCGT
>JALSSK010000200.1 GCA_026984335.1 Rhodothermales bacterium | reverse complement strand
CATGAGGTGGCGGTTCTCCACGAGGGCGTCGTCGGAGAGCGTATTGACGAACGAGAGGCCGGCCCGGGCGGGATCGACGGTCTCGAAGCCCGGCGCGCGGCGTCCGGGCGCGGCGAGTTCGGCCCACCGGTGGCCTTCGGCCTCGTGCCACACGTACGGCCCCCCTTCTTCCGAAGCGCACCCCGCCGCCGCGCACCCGGCGAGGGCGACGAGAACAAGCGATGTTCGGAGGTTAGCGTTCACGAGTCGTGGAGAGTGATGGGCGGGAGCGGGCGACCGGCCGCAGGGGCGGCTCGTGAGTCGCCCTCACGGCCGTTCCTTTGCCCGGGGCACACCGCGATAGACCTTCGTCTCGGTCCCGTTTTGCCCGACGACCATGTCCGGATGCCCGTCGCCGTCGAGGTCGCCGAGGGCCAGGCCGCGCCCGTCGCCATAGACGCCGAGGCCGGTGTTCTCGACCGCCGTGAAGCGGCCCGAGCCGTCGCCGCGAAGCCAGAGGCCGCGCCCGGCGTCGAGGCGGGCGTCCTCCACGCGCACGGCGAAGAAGTTCTCGCTCGCCGCCACGTCCGCGCGGCCGTCCTCGTCGAGGTCGCCGGCGGCCAGGCGCATGAGCGGTGCGAACTGTGCGCGGATCGGGAGCACGCGCCCCTCGAAGTGGTCGCCGCGGTTGAGGAAGACCATCGAGGCGAGCGTGGCGGCCTCGCGGATCCGCGCGTTCCGGAGGCCGCTTCCGAGCACGTCCTCGACCGTCGAGGTGGCATAGGCGCGGAAGCTCCGGATGCGGCGGCGCACGCCCGGCATGGCGCGCGAGACGACGTCGAGGCCGCGGTCGGGGACGTACGCGCCCCGGCCCGGTTCATAGTGCGCTTCCATCACGTCCATGACGCCGTTGAGGTCGAAGTGCCCCCAGTACAGCCGGAGCGGGTGCGCGTCGGAGGCCGGGCGGCCGTCGTCCGTCACGCCGTGGACGCGCCCGTGCCGGCCGTTCCAGCCCCAGTTGCCCGCCGCGAGGTCGAGCCGCCCGTCGCCGTCGAAGTCGGCGAGGGTGAGGCTTTGCCACAGGCCGGAGAAGGCGGAGAGGCCCCACGCGCCGGTGGCGTCGGCGAAGCGGCCCGCGCCGTCGTTCAGGAAGACGCGCACGGGTCCCCATTCCTCGGCGAGCACGAGGTCGAGGTCGCCGTCGCCGTCGAGGTCGCCGGGCGCGGCGTCGGTGGTGAGGCCGGTCTCGGCGAAGGGAGCGCTCCGGGCCTCGTCGAAGACGAAGCGTCCGTTCTCGTTCATGAAGATGCGGGAGGAGGCCGCCGCGCCGTATCGGCCCGGCACGAAGCGCCCGGCGGCAAAGAGGTCGAGGTCGCCGTCGCCGTCGAGGTCGCCGAGGACGAGGCTGCCCACGCTCGACGTGCCGGCGTCGAGGCGTTCGCGGAGGCGCATCCCCGAAGCGTCCGCCTCATAGACGGCGACGCTCGAGTGCGGGAGCACGCCCGGCTCGGTGGGGCGCACCTCATAGTTCGACTCCGCCACGAAGACGAGCGCGCCGCCGGGCGCGGCCCCTTCGAGCACGGCGAGTCCGGTCTGATCGCGCGATGCCGCCTCGGCGAGCCGCCCGCCGTTCACGCGCCGGAAACGCCCGCCGCCGTCGTTCCGGAAATACGCGAGCCGCCCGCCGCGCCCGCTCCCGATGAAGACGTCGCCGTCGCCGTCGGCGTCGGCGTCGGCGATCACCACCGGCGGGCCGTACCGGCTGAGACGGAAGGGCAACAGCGGCTGCCGCCCGAAGTCGTCGAACGGGGCTTCCTCGTGGCGATGTCCGAGCCACGCGCTCACGTCCTCGAACCGGAGCGCCGACGTGTCCGGGCGCGCGGGCGTCGCGCGCGTATCCGCCGCTCCGCCGATCCCGGCGGCCTCGTCGATCTCATAGACCCGCCCCGGGAGCGCCCACAGCCGGCTCACCCGCCCGCTCCGCCAACGCACCTCCACCGAAAGCGAATCCGCCTCGCCCGCCGCAAACATCAGCTCCGCCTCCGACGAGGAGAGGTACCGCCCCCCGCTCACCATCTCCGCGCGCTGCGCCGGAAGGCCCTCGGCGCGCACCGTCACGCGCGCGCCGATGCCCCGCGTGTTCGGCGAAAGGCCGCGCAGGCGCACGAGCAGCCGAGGCGCGGCGGCGGTGTTCCGGAAGAGCCCCGGCGGCGCATTGAGGCGGTTCGTGACGAGGTCGAGGTCGCCGTCGTGGTCGAGGTCGGCGGCGGCCATGCCGTGCGTGACGTCGGCCTCGCGCCCGAGGCCCCATCCGTCCGGCATCGGTTCGAAAAAGAGGTCGCCGCGATTCCGGAAGGCCGCGTTCGGCTGTTCGAGCGTGGGATAGTCGAGGATGAGGCGGCGGTACTGCCGGAAGCTCCGGATGCGCCCGAGCCGCGACCGCTCGGCCTCGATGGCGTCGGAATGTTGCACGTCGAACGAGTGGCCGGTGGTGAGCAAGAGATCGTCGAAGCCGTCGAGGTCGGCGTCGAGGAAAAGGGCGGACCACGACCAGTCCGAGGCGGCCACGCCCGCGAGGTGGGCAACCTCGGCGTACGTGCCGTCGCCCCGGTCGAGGAAGAGGGTGTTTCGCATGACCTGCGGGCGGTCGTCGATGACGCCGATGACGTCGGGGATGGGCGGCGGGGCGCCGCGCTGCATGTGCCGGAGCGCATAGTCGCGGCTGAGCATCTCGGCGACGAAGAAGTCGAGGTCGCCGTCCCGATCCACGTCGGAGAAGTCGACGGCCATGGACGAGTGGCTGGTCTTCCGCACGGCGAGGCGGTCGATGGCGCGAAAGGTGCCGTCGCCCCGGTTGATCCAGAAATGATCCGGGCTCTCGAAGTCGTTGCACACGTACAGGTCCGGCGCGCCGTCGTCGTTCACGTCCTGAAAGCGCGCCGAGAGCCCCCAGTCGCGGGGTTCGGTTTCGAGGGGGCGTCCGTCCTCGTCGAGGAACGCGCCGCCGGTGAAGGGCACGCGCGTGAAGCGCCCCGCGCCGTCGTTCCGGTAAAAGGCGTCCGCCTCGCCGTACTCGAAGCGAAAGACCTTCGTCCCGTGCACTTCGATGAAGTACTCGTCCCGAAACTCCGGAGCGATGACGTACGTGTCGCCCTCTTTCCGCACGACGCGCTCCCACGCGATCCGCTCGGGCGGGAGGGAATCGCGGAGGGCGAGGCGTTTGTAGTTCGTCACGTAGAGGTCGAGGTCGCCGTCGCCGTCGGTGTCGGCGAGGGCCATCGAGGTCGCGCCCGCGTGCGCGGCCAGCCCCGAGGCCCCGGTCGTCTCGGTGAAATGCCC
>JALSSK010000199.1 GCA_026984335.1 Rhodothermales bacterium | reverse complement strand
GCTTCGGGCGGGGGACGCTCTTCCTGGCCGCCGAGGGCACGGGACGCTCCTGGGCAATGCGGCAGGCACGGCGCTCGCCCCGGTACACGACGCGCTGGGACGAGCTGGCCCTCGTCCGGGCAGCCTGAAGGCGCAGGTCAGACGTACCCCACCGCTTCGCTCAGCGGGATCGTGCTCGGCATGAAGCTTCCGGAGCCGCGCGCGAGCGTCCGCCCCCGCGCGTCGGTCACCTCCGCCTCGGCGAGGAGGAGTCGCCGCGAGCGATGGACCACGCGCCCGCTCGCGCGCAGGACGCCCTCGGAGACGGGACGGGTGAAATAGACGGTGAACGAGACCGTGAGCACGAGGACGCCCCGCACGAGCGCGTTGGCGGCGAAGAAAGCCGCGTCGTCCATCGCCTTGAAATAGACGGAGCCGTGCACCGCCCCCGCCGCATGAAAGAGCGCGGGCGTGACCGGGAGGACGACCTCCGCCACGCCGTCGCCGATGGTGAGGCGGGGCGCATACGGCGCATTGCACGGCGCGGCGTGGTACATGCGTTCGAGCTTGCGGAAGTGGGCTTCGTCGGACATGAGGCGGGCGAATGTGTAAAAACGTCGGTATCTTGGCGCGGCGGATCCCCGGGAAGGCGGGCGAACGCCATGGAAAGTAAACAAGAACGCGTCAAAAAAACGGAGTCTATGGCAACGGATCGGGTGTGTCTCATCGGAGCAGGGTCCTCGGGCCTCGCCGCAGCGAAGGTTTTGCACGAGCGGGGAATCCCGTTCGACTGCTTCGAGAAAAGCTCGGGCATCGGGGGGAACTGGCGCTACGGCAACGACAACGGCTGGTCGTCGGCATACCGGTCGCTCCACATCAACACGTCACGCGACAAGATGGCCTATTCCGACTTCCCGATGCCGGACCATTACCCGGATTTTCCCCATCACGCGCAGATCCTCGCCTACTTCGAAGCCTACGTCGATCACTTCGGCTTCCGCGACACGATCACGTTTCGGACGGAGGTGAAGCGCGTCGCGCCGCGCGGGGACGGGACGTACGACGTGACGGTGGCCGGGCCGGAGGGGCGCACCCGCACGAGGCGGTACGCCGCGGTGCTCGTCGCCAACGGGCATCACTGGTGTCCGAAGTACCCCTCCTTCCCCGGTTCGTTTGCGGGGGAGACGATGCACTCGCACCATTATCGCACGCCGGACGGTTTCGAAGACGGCAACGTGCTCGTCGTGGGGGTGGGCAACTCCGGGTGTGACATCGCGTGCGAAGTCTCGCGCGTGGCGGCGCGGACGTTTCTGTCGTCGCGGCAGGGGGCGCACGTCATCCCGAAATACCTTCTCGGCCGGCCGCTCGACGCCTGGACGACGCCGCTCATGTCGCGCTTTCCGCTCTGGTTTCAGCGTCTCACGTTCTCGCTCCTTCTCACGCTTGCGCGCGGCCCGCAGTCGGGCTACGGCTTTCCGACGCCGTCCCACCGGCTCCTTCAGGAGCACCCGACCATCTCGTCGGATCTGCTCAACCTCATCGGGCACGGGCGCATCACGCCGAAGCCGAACGTCGAGTGGCTCCACGGCGACCGCGTCCGTTTCGTCGACGGGACGGAGGAGCGGATCGACGTGATCGTGTATGCGACGGGCTACCGGGTGGCGTTTCCGTTCTTCGAGCCCGGCTTCATGAACCCGGAGGGCAACCGGCTCCCGCTGTATCTGCACGTCGCGCCTCCGGATCACCCGAACCTGTACTTCATCGGGTTGATTCAGCCGCTGGGGGCCATCATGCCGCTGGCCGAGCTGCAGTCCGAGTGGGTGGCGGACCTGCTCGAAGGCACGTCGGGGTTGCCCGGGGAGGCGGCGATGCGGCGGGCCATCGCGCGAGAGGAGCGAGCCATGAACCGGCGATACGTGGCCTCGGAGCGCCACACGATGCAGGTCGATTATTATCCCTACGAGCGCGCGCTGAAACGGGCGCGGGCGCGGGGTCGGCGATATGCGCCTGCACAGGCCCTGCGCGTGGCTCCCGCGGGGGCCTGAGGTCGATAAAAAAGCACGGGAGCACGCCCTCCAGTCGCGTGCTCCCGTGGGCGCCGTCTCGCGGGATCGTTCGGGGCAGAGGTGGGGCAGCGGGCCGCTTATCCGGCCAGCACCTGTGCGATGGTCTCACGCAAGACGGGCTTGGTGAAAGGTTTGCCGAGATAGCCGTCGAAGCCGGTGCGGAGGAAGTGCTCACGGTCGCCGGGGAGGGCATAGGCCGTCACGGCGATCACCGGCACGTCCGCATAACCCGGCGCCTGCCGCAGGTCTTCGAGCACCTCGACGCCGGTGCGGGCGCGGCCCAGGTTGATGTCCATGAGCACGAGGTCGAAGCGTCGTTCGCGGGCCAGCGCCAGGGCCTCCTCCTCGTCGAGCGCCGTGGCGACGTCGTAGGCGGGGCTGAGGAAACGCTCGACGAGCACGAGCATGTCGGGGTTGTCTTCGATGGCGAGCACACTCGGACGCGTCGCGGCGGGCGGCTCCTCGACGGGCGTCTCGGCGGCGGGACGAGGAGCCGCGGTGAGCCGCGTCGGCAGCGACACGGTGAACGTGCTGCCGTAACCCTTGCGGCTCTCCACCCGGATGTCGCCCTGCATCAACTCGACGAGCCTTTTGGTGATGGACAGGCCCAGTCCGGTGCCCTCGAAGGGGCGGTCGATTCCCATGTTTTCCTGTTTGAAAGCGTCAAAGAGGTGGGGCAGAAACGAGGGGTGAATGCCCACACCCGTATCGGTGATGCCGATTTCGATGCGGTCGCCTTCACGCGCGAGCGTGATCGTGATCTCGCCCGTCTCGGTAAACTTGACGGCGTTGCCGATCAGGTTTTCGAGGATGCGGTCGAGGCAGGCGCAATCGATCTCGGCGAAGATTTCGTCGTGCGCCGGGAGGAATTGGATCCTGAGCCCTTTTCGGGCGGCTTCGCGCTGAAGGCGCGCCACCTTGGCCTCCAGTTCCAGGGTCAGATTGACGCGCCGGCAGCCGAGCTTGACGGTTCCGGCTTCGAGCATGGAGAGGTCGAGCACGGAGTTGAGCGTGGTGAGCAGGCGCTGCCCGCTCTGTTCGATGAGGTGCACGAACTCGCGGTGCTCTTCGGCGACCTCATTCGTCAGGATGGAGGCGAAGCCGATGATCGAGGTGAGCGGCGTGCGAATCTCGTGGCTCATGTTGGTAAGGAACGCCGTCTTCAGACGGCTCATCTCCTCGGCCTCGTCGCGCGCGGCAATGAGTTCTTGCTCGAAGCGCTTGCGGTCGCTGATGTCGCGGGCGATGCCGAAGACGCCGAGGAAGACGCCGTGCTCGATGTTGGGCTGCGAG
>JALSSK010000198.1 GCA_026984335.1 Rhodothermales bacterium | reverse complement strand
CGGCAGCGGCATCATCCTCCTCAGCCTCGGCTATGCCTTCACCGATGACCTCTTCGTGACGCTCGGCCGGAGCAATGCCTCGGACGACGTCGAGCTTCAGGGCAAATACCGGCCGGCGAAGCAGGGCGCATGGCCGTTCGATGCGGCGGTGCTCACCACGCTCAACTGGATCTCGGAAGACGTGCCCGGCGAGGGGCGTTTCACGAGTGCGGCGTTCAAGTTTACCGGACAGGTCATCCTCGCCCGAGAGGTGGCTCCGGGCATCGGCCTGGCCGTCGCGCCGGGCGTGACCGTCAACCCCTCACACGAATCGAACGCCGACGACGCGCTGCTGACCCTCGGCCTCGCCGGACGATGGCGCTTCCACGGCAACCTCTCGCTCATCGGCGAGTGGACGCCCATCCTCACGGGCTATACGCGCACGACGACCTTCGGCAATGAGAACCGCTTCGACAGCTGGGGCGGCGGCCTCGAAATCGCCACTGCGGGCCACATCTTCCAGATCATCGTCACGAACTCGGTGGGCATCGCCACGGATCAGTATCTCAACGGCGGCGACCTCGACCTCCGCGACGGCGACGTGCGCCTCGGGTTCAACATCTATCGCATCCTGAACTTCTGAGTCCCGCTCTCGACGTCCCCAACCCTTTTCAGAAAAGACCGACGATATGATCCGATACGATAGCCGCCGGCCCTTTGGCCGCCTTGCCCTTGCCCTCGTGCTTGCGCTGATGCTCACCGCCTGCGAACACGCCGACCCGCTCGTCGATGAGCCGCCGCCGTCCTCCGACGGCGTGAAGTTCTCCACCATCCAGTCCACCATTTTCAACGCCAGTTGCGCGCTCTCCGGGTGCCACACCGGCTCGTTCCCGCCCCAGGGATTGGACCTGAGCGAGGGGCAGGCGTATGCGAACCTCGTGAACGTGAACAGCCAGGAGGAGCCGACCCTCAAGCGGATCGAGCCGGGCGACCCGGACCGGAGCTACCTTTTCCTCAAGATCACCGGCGCACCGGGCATTCGCGGCGGGCGGATGCCGCTGGGCCGCACCCCGCTCTCGGATGCGCAAATCGACCTTATCCGGCAATGGATCGAGGAGGGTGCGCAGGAGAACTGAGGTCGATTGCGTATTTCGCAAGGCGGCCTCCTCCGTCCATTTACGTACGCACTACGCACAACAGAGGGGCTACCCCGGAGGGGCTACCCCGACATCGATAAGCAGAATCGGCTAAGCAGAAGCGGCATGAGTCCCTCGCCGTGTCATCCGAAGCGGGCGCGGAGGGCGGCGTCGCTCATTTCCGTCGCGCCGTCCGGGCCGATCTGCACGAAGCGATCCCGGAAGCGGAACGTGACCCGGTCGCCGAGGCGGGCGAAGGCGCGCGCCTCAGGATAGCGGCGGAGGAAGGCGAAATACGCGTCGGAGGCAAACTTGAGCTTGACCGGCGCGTCCTTTTCCGCGTCGAAGCCGTCGTCGATCCACGCGCCGCCGGCGGTCAGGCGCAACGTGCGTCCCGCCACCACGGTCACGCCCGTCGCCTCCGGTGCGGCGGCGACGTCGGCCTCGCGCATCGTTCGGAGCGTTTTGCTCATCTCCACGGCGGCGCGGCCCGAGGTCCGCGTCAGCGCGGCGTCGGCGCGCATCGGGGCTTCGTACTGAATCACGTCGGGGGAGCGCCTCACGGGGGGCGTCGCGCCGGCCATCGTCTCATCCTCGCGCACGAGGTACGACGTGTACGGCGTCACGAGGCCGTGCTCCTTCGCCAGCGCGATCACCTCGTCCCTGAGTTCGTCGTTTTCGCCGTGGAGCCGGATCTCGTCGAGGAGTTCGCCCACGCGCCGGGTGGCCCACAGCCGCGCCACGAAGTCGCGCTCGCGCGCGAGCGCGGGGAAGTCGAAGACGTACCGCTTCTTCACGCGCTTGTCGCCGAGGACGCCGCGCAGGGTGAGCGCGGCCTCGCCGGGGGTGCGATACCGGCCCGTGAGGATGAGCCTGCCGCCCCGGTAGAGGTCCGGCAGGCGGCCCGGCGCGAAGGCGTACGCATCGACGCCGGAGAGCTTCACGTCGAGGTCGGTGAGGACGGGATAACGCACCTTCTCGTAAAACGTCGAGACGCGTTCCTCGATGTTCTCGTCGGGCGAGATGTAGTCGGCGAAGGCGCCCGTCCCGGCGGAGAGGCCGTCGAGGAGACGGGTGTTCACGTCGTAGCCGACGCCGAAGGTGAAGATCCGGACGGCGTTCCGGTTGGCCTCGGTCACGTTCGTGCGGATGCGACCCTCGTTCTTTTCGCCGGAGGTGGGGAGGCCGTCGGTGAGGAAGATGATCATGCCGTGCGGGCTTTCCTCGAGCATGGCGAGGGCGGTCAGGAGCGCGTCGTTGATGTTCGTTCCGCCCCGCGCTTCGAGCTGATCGACGAAGTACACGGCGTCGCCGGCGGCGTCGGGCGCGGCGAGCGTTTCGCGGAACGCCTGCGCGTCCGAGGAGAAGGCGACGAGGCCGAAGCGGTCGCGGGGACCGAGGCGGCGGAGGGCGTACGTGAGGGCGTCCTTCGCCTGAGCGATCTTCTCGCCCGCCATGCTCCCCGAGGTGTCGAGCACGAAGACGACGTCCTTCGGCCGGACGTCCGCCGGGCTCGCCTCGAACGGGGGCGAGAGGAGGAGCATGAAATAGCCGGGCCGGTCGCGGTACGGCCGGTGGGTGAAGAGCGTCGCGCCGAGGTCGGCGGGGTCGAGGCTGAAATACAGGACGAAGTCGCGTCCGTCGAGGCCGCCGGCGTTTTCGAGCGTGACCACGGCTTCGCGTTCGCCTTTCCGCTCGACGTCGATCTCGTGGGAGGGCGAGTAGAGGTTCGTCACGGCGGTCGAGGCGTCGAGCGTCACGCGGATGAGGCTGTGGGCGGGCGTCGCCTCGGGCGCGGACGGCCGGTCCTGGCGCGGGCGTCGCACGGGCGGCATCGGCGGGCCGCCGGCGGCGCGCGCGGCGAGCGACCCCTGAAGCGGATACCGGAAGGCGACGGTGTTGCCCTCGCGCGTGAGCGCGGCGTCGTACCGAAGCGTGATCGTGCGCGCGGCGCCGCCGGGGATCGGGAAGAGGCGGGCGCGGAAGGTGCGGTAATCGGCCATCTCGAGCAGGGCCGGGTCGAGGCTGCGCCGGACGATGTCCTCATAGATGCGCCGCGCCTCGTCGGCGCTCAGAAGCTCGCCCGCCATCTCCTCGCCGTCCACCTCCATCGAGAAGCGGGAGACCTGTGCGCCGGGCGGCAGCGGGAAGAGGAACGTGCCCTCGGCCGTCGCCGCGCCGGGGTTGAAAAACGTATGCGTCACCGTGACCTCGGCAATCTCGTCCCGCACCTCGGCCTCGACGCGGTGCGTGCGGAGTTCGAGCGCGGCGGGACGCCCGTCCGGCCCGATCACGACGGCCTGTGCGTGCGCCAGCGAGGCGGTGAAAAGCAAAGGGGCGAGGGCATGCATCCATCGTTTCATAAGTTCCCTCCGAAATCTTGAGGATGGGACGGGGTGAGGGGCGTATTTGGTGGAAAGGCGCTCCTGAAAATCTTTCGCCGCTCGTCCCCTGAAAGACACGGGCTTCCGTTCATCGTTTCTTTTCAAACGGGCGCGCGGGCGGGAATATTGTCCCGAATGCAGGAGCGGGCAGGGCGCCCCCGTCTTCGCGAAGAGGCGCGGCGCGCTTTCGAGGGTGTGTTCATTCGGGGAGGACACATATGACATGCAGTTGGCACCCGGGGGCTTTATTATGTCGGCAAGCAGGTTTCGATCACCCTTGCCCGGCAAAAAACGATGATTTCTTATAAAGAAAAAGCTTCCCCGGAGCGCCCGCGCCGCGTCGCTGAAGTCGCGCCTTCACACATGTTCGGCGTCGGCGGGCCGCTCTATGATCCGCCGTACGAGACGCCGCTCGAAGACGAGCTGGCGTGGCATCTCGTCAAATACCTCCACCGGTCGGTGCGGCTCCGCAGTCAGGTCCGCGTGCCGACGCCGTGCGGGGTCTTCTGGGTAGACTTCGTGATCGAACATCGCGGGCGGCGCATCGCTCTCGAGTGCGGCGCGCTCGACGAGGACGTGGACGAGCGTCAGGAACGCTATCGCGATGCGCTTCTCATGGGCTCCGCCGTTTTTCAGACGCTCTATCGCTTTCGGGGGAAGGACCTCTTTGATCACATGGAGGACGTGCTCTTCATCCTTTCGCGGCTGCATCCGGAGCTTTTCACCGAGCGGGGGCGGATCAACCTCGAACGGCTGGCCTCGCCCGAGGCGCGCGTGTGGGAACCGCCCCGTCGCGGCCCGGTGCTTACGCTCGCCTACGACGCCGCCACGGGCGCGAACGACGAAGCGTATGCGCCCATGCGCATCAAACGCCTCCGCCTCAAGTGCGCCACCGACTGGGTGCGCGACCACGATGCCGCCCTCGCCGAATACGGGTCCGCCGCCCCGCTCGCGAAGAGCGCATAGCCATCCCCCGGAAAGGAGCAGCGCCGGGACGGCCGTCGGCTCGGCCGCGCGGGAGAAGCGGGCGCGGGAGAAGATGGAGGCGTGGACGTATAGCGCCGGTCCGATCAGGTGCGCGCCTCCGGAAGGCTTTTTTTCGATCCGTCTCGCAAACGATTTGCTCACGCGCCCGGGATGCTTATCTTTGCGTTCCCCCTTCGTGTATGTTATTGTTTCCGGCGCGAGATTCTACGAATCCTGTCTGACGCACTTTCCCGTTGTCCTTTACCCATTGAATCGCCCGGCATGCCGGACGGCCGGCGATCGACTGCCGAATCGGTGTGGTTCCGATTCTTTTCCTGATTATCGAGTGAGAAGTAAAGATGGGCTTTGTGGCTCCTCATGCGCATGGTGAGGGCTTGCCCGCCAAACAGCCTCTTTTTTATCAACTTCTGCGTCGAATTTTATCGTTGCAGACGGGGAGAGCAGAGGAGACGTTCGGGCAGGCGCTTCCCTGGATCGCGGAGGCTTTCGAGGGGACGGCGGCGCTCGTCGGGCGCGTGGAGGGGGACGTCTATACGGTCGTGTATGGAGAGGCGCCGGGGCTCGGGCTTCGGCGGGGCGAGGCGGTTCCACTGGATGAGACGTATTGCGGCGAGACGATGCGGGCGGGCCGCGTCGTGGCGTCGACGGGCGGGGAGGGACCTCCCGCTGCCCGGCGCTTCGGGACGGCCGCCTACCTCGGCGCGCCGCTGGTGGTGAGCGGTCGCCCGTGGGGCGCCCTGAGCGTGTGGCGCGCCGGCCCACGCGCCGAGCCGTTCGACGAGGCCGACCGCGCGCTCATGGAGACGCTGGCCGCATGGGCCGGCGCAACGCTCGAACGGGAAGCCGAAGAGATCCGGCTGCGAGAGACGGAAACGCTGTTTCGCGGGCTCGTCGAGCAGTCGTTCACGGGCGTCTACGTGGTGCAGGACGGGCGCATCCGGTACGCCAACTCCCGACTGGCCGAGATCCTCGGCTATCCGCTCGAAGAACTCCGGGACGCCCCGATCTTCCCGATGGTCGTGGAGGAAGATCGACCCCTGGTTCGAGAGAATATCCGGCGGCGCCTCGACGGCGAACTCCCGGCAATGGGATATTCGTTCCGGATTCGGCGTGCGGACGGGGAGGTGCGGGACGTGAGGGTATACAGCCGGATCGCGGTCTACCGGGGCGCGCCGGCGCTCATCGGGACGTTGCTCGACGTCACCGAGCAGAAGGCGATGGAGGCGGAGTTGCGCGAGGGCGAGGCGCGCGTGCAGGCGCTCCTCGCCGCCCTCCCCGACGTGCTGTTCCGTGTGGGCCGCGACGGCGTCGTGCGCGACTACGTGGGACCGCCCTCTCCCGACGCTTTCGTCGGCAAGCCTCTCGGCCAACGGTTGCCCGAGGCCGCGCGCGCTCCGGCCATGGCGGCGCTCGAAAAGGCGCTCGAAACCCGGACGCTTCAGACCTTCGAATACGCGCTCGGTCCCGACGGCGGCAGGTATTACGAAGCCCGGGTGGTCCCCGATCAGCCCGCCGCCGCGCTGATCGTCGTTCGCGACATCTCCGATCGCAAGCGCGCCGAGGAGAAGCTCGAGCGCACCCGGCGGCTGAACCGGATGTTGCTCGAGTCGACGCTCGACGGCTATATCCTGGCCGACGTCCGGGGCGAGATTATCGACGTGAACCCGGCCTATTGCCGGATGAGCGGGTACACGCGCGAGGAACTGACCGGGATGAACATCCGCGCGCTCGAAGCCGCGCTCGAAGCCGAGGCGGTCAAACGGCGCATCGAACGAATGCCGGCCGACGGAGGCGCGCGCTTTCAGACCCGTCACCGCCGCAAAGACGGAAGCCTCCTCGATCTCGACGTGAGCATCGTGATCGTGCAGCCGGAGGAAGAGCCGCTCGTGGCCGCCTTCGTCCGCGACATCACGGAGTTCAAACGATCCGAGGCGGATCTTCAACAGAGCGAGACCCGCCTGCGGATGGCCCTCAACGCGGCGGGTGGCGGCGCGTTCTTCTGCGATATGGAGGCGGACGTCGTGCGATGGGATGAACGCTCGCAGGCCATCTTCGAGGTTGCACTGCCGGACGGCATCCTCGACTTCGACGTGTGGGCGGAGCGGCTCCACCCGGCCGACCGGGAAGAGGTGATCCGGGCCTATGACGAAGCGCTGGCAAAGGACGAGGGCTTCGAGATGCAGTACCGGATCATCCGTCCGGACGGAGAAACGCGGCACATCTCCGTGCAGAGCATCATCGTGCGTGACGCCTCGGGCGCGCCGGTGCGGGTTTACGGCATGCACATCGACGTCACCGAGCAGAAGCGCGCCGAGCAAGAACGGGAAGCCCTCATCCGGGAACTGGAACGGCGCAACGCCGAACTCGAACGTTTCACCTATACGGTCTCGCACGATCTCAAAAGCCCGCTCGTCACCATTCACGGGTTCCTCGGCATGCTCGAAAAGGACGTGGCCGCCGGAGCGAGCGAGCGGGTGGCGGAAGACATCCGGCACATCGGACGGGCCGCCACGACGATGAAAGACCTGCTCAACGATTTGCTCGAACTCTCCCGTTCGGGCCGCCTCGTCCATCCCTCGGGGGTCGCGCCGATGAAAGAACTCGTGGAAGCGGCTCTGGAGCGCATCGGCGGCGAACTCGAAGCGCGGGGCGTGACGGTGAACGTGCCGGGCGATCTGCCGCCGCTCTTCGGAGATCGGGCGCGGCTCATCGAAGTGTTTCAGAACCTCCTCTCCAACGCCGTCAAGTTCATGGGCGATCAGGCCTGTCCCTGCATCGAAATCGGGGGACAAATGGCGTCGGGCGAGACCCTCTGCTTCATCCGCGACAACGGCATCGGCATCGCGCCGGCCTATCACGAGAAGATCTTCGACCTCTTCGAACGGCTCGATCCCGACGTGGAGGGCACCGGCATCGGGCTGACGCTGGTCAAACGGATCATCGAACTGCACGGCGGACGCGTGTGGGTCGTGTCCGAGGGACCGGGCCGGGGGAGCACGTTTTGTTTTGCCCTTCCGACGTCCGGGAAAGACGCCGCTTCCTGATGCATGAGCCGTCGATGCGGGCCGCGAGCGGTTCCGGAAGACGTCACGGGGCGGCGGGGACCGGCGCCCGTTCGAGCGCCGCCCGCAGGTCGGCCAGCAGGTCCTCTTCCGTCTCGACGCCCACCGACAGCCGGAGGAGGTCGTCGGTGATGCCTGCGGCGGCTCGCTGGGTCGGGCGCATGGAGGCGTGGCTCATCGTGGCGGGGTGCTCGATCAGGGACTCCACGCCGCCCAGCGACTCGGCCGGCGCAAAGATGCGGGTGCGCCGGAGCACCTCGTGGGCCGCAGCCTCGCCGCCGTGGACCGCAAAGCTCACCATCCCACCGAAGCCCCGCTGTTGGCGGCGAGCGACCGCGTGGCCGGGATGGGAGGGCAGACCGGGATAATACACCGCCCGAACGGCGGGATGGGCCGCGAGAAAATGCGCCACGGCGTGTGCGTTGGCCTCATGTTGTCGGAGGCGCAGCGGCAACGTCTTGAGCCCCCGGAGCACCAGCCAGCAATCGAAGGGGCCGGCAATGGCGCCCATGGCGTTGGCGGTGAACTGGACGCGTTCGTTCCAGTCCGCCGCTCCGGCAATGACGGCGCCGCCCACCACGTCGGAGTGCCCGTTGATGTATTTGGTCGTGGAGTATACCACCAGGTCGGCTCCGAGGGACAATGGTTGCTGGAGCAGCGGGGAGAGGAAGGTGTTGTCGACGATGAGGACGACCCCGGCCTCGCGGGTCAGGGCGGCTACGGCGTCGAGGTCGATGATGCGAAGCAGGGGGTTGGAGGGCGTCTCGACCCACACGGCGCAGGTGTCGGGGCGAAGGGCCTGCCGAAGGGCTTCCGGACGGGTCAGATCGACGAAGGAGACCCGGAGCTTGCCCTGGCGCTGAAAGTGGAGAAAGAGCCGCTCCGTGCCGCCGTAACAATCGTGAGCGCAGATGAAGTGAGCGCCGGCGTCGAAGAGGGAAAGGGTCGTGGCGATGGCGGCCATGCCGCTGGTCAGGGCCACGGCGCCGTGGCCGCCCTCCAGCTCGGCGAGGGTTTCCTCCAGGGCGCGTCGCGTCGGGTTGCCGCTGCGCGAATAGTCATAGCCTTTCGTGACACCCGGCGCTTCGAACCGGTAGTTGGCCGTCTGGTAAATGGGGGGGACGATGCTGTTGTAACACCGGTCGGTTTGCTGTCCGGCCAGTGTGAGGCGGGTGCTCGGATTCATGGGCATTTCGGGTTGATGAGGGGGGAAGGCGTAGCCGGGGACGGCTCGTGGGCGCCTCGTCCGGACCGGAGGACGAGGGTGTGCCGTTCCGGATGTCGGGTGCAACGAACGCGCAGGGGGATGCCCTCGGCCAGCAGCGGTTGGAAGACGGCCGGATGCATGCCCAGCCGGCCGGACCGGTTCAGCGCATGGGCTTCTTCCATGTCGAGCAGGCGGAGGCGTCGTGCGGTCGGGTTCTCGCGAGGGTCCGCGGCGTAGAGCCCGTCGACGTCGGTCCACCGATCCATGACGTCGGCGCGCAGCGCGGCGGCCAGGAGGGCGGCGCTGTAATCACTTCCGCCCCGCCCCAGCGTGCGCACCTCGCCGTGAGCCGTTCCCGCGAGAAACCCGGTGACGACCGGCAGGGCGTCGATGCCGGCATACCAGGTGCGCATCGCGCGACGGGTTGCTCGCCGGTCTACGACCGGACCGGAGGGGCCGTCGTAGACGCGGATGAGCGTCGCAGCGTCGTGGGCTTCGGCCGGAAGGCCCGCCTCGGAGAGGGCCAGCGCCACGAGCGGCGCCGAAAGTCGCTCGCCGGTGGCCAGCACGAAATCCCGGTCGGTGGACGGCTCGCGTGGAGCGGACAGACGGCCTTCCAGCCGGGCGAGGCGCCGGGACAGGATGGCTTCATAGCGCCGTCGGGCGGTGGTGGAAAGGCAGGCGGCGGCCAGGCTCAGATGCCGTTCCCGGAGCGCGGTCAGGCCGCCGGGCGGAGCGCCGCGCGCAAGGGCCGCCAGCCCGTCCGTGACGCCCTTCAGCGCCGAGACCACGAGAACGACCCGGCTTTGCCCGGACTCCTCCACGACGACCCGCACCAGTCGCCGGAGGGCGGCGACGTCGCCGACGGAAGAGCCGCCGAATTTGAACACGCTCAGTCCCTTCCGGCGGTTGGTTCGTATTGCAAAATCATCCATGCGTGCGCACCGGAAAAGGAGGAGACGAGGTTGGAGCAGGCAAGGTGAAGGGGGCAACGTGACGCTCCATAAAGGGGCGAAAGCCCGCCTCCATTCCCTCAAAATCCATGAAGAAGGCGTCGTGCCCGTTGGGGGCGTCGAGCAGGTGGAGCGCGGCGTTGGGGATCAGGGCGGCGAGCTCCTCTTGCTCGGCAGGAGGGTACAGCAGGTCGGACCGAACACCCATCACCAGCGTCGGCCGGCGGATGCTGCGAAGCACGTCCGCATAAGGCCCGCGTCCCCGGGCAACGTCGTGGGTGTTGAGTTGCCGGGTAAGGTGGACGTAACAGTTGGCGTCGAAGCGGTCGACGAGTTTGCGGCCCTGATGATGGAGATAGCTTTCCACGGAAAAACGAACGGCCCCCGATGGGCGTCTGGCGGGGCGGCGACCGAAGCGGGCGTCGTAGTCGGCCGGGGTGCGGTAGGAGAGCATGGCGATCATGCGGGCGGCGGCGAGGCCCTGCACCGGAGGCGCATCGGACGCATAGCGGCCGTCCTTCCAGCGCGGGTCGGCGAAGATGGCCTGCCGCTGTGCTTCGGTCCAGGCGATGCACCAGGCGGAATGGCGTCCTCCCACGGCGATGGGAGCCAGCGCGCGGGCGAAGTCCCCTGCGAAGGCCCATTCCAGCGTTATCATGCCGCCCATCGAAGGGCCGGTCACGAGGGCCAGGCTCGTGACGCCCAGGTGGTCCAGGACGCGTTTTTGGAGCGTCACCTGGTCCCGGATCGTCACGGCGGGGAAGTCGGGGCCGTAGGGGCGTCCGGTGGCGGGGTTCACCGTCAGCGGGGACGCCGACCCGTAGGGCGAGCCCAGATTGTTGACACAGACGACGAAGTACCGGTCGGTGTCGAACAGCCGCCCGGGGCCCAGGAGCGGCCCCCACCACTGCGCGGCGTCGGCGTTGCTCGTAAGGGTATGGCAGAGGAGGACGGCGTTGTCGCCCCGGTCATTGAGCCGGCCCCACGTCTGGTAGGTCACCGGCGCGGGCGTCAGGGTTGCGCCTTCCGCGAGGGGGAGGGAGGGGAGGAGGAGGTGGGGCATGGCGCTCCGTTCTGCATGGGAGGGACGAAATGCTCTTGCAGAAGGCGGAGCCGGAGGCGCCGTGGTCTATGCCGGGGCAGGGGCATGAAAAAAACCCCTCCCGCGCGGCATAGCGGAAGAGGTCTTCAACGTACCCTCGAAAGGGTAGAAAAGGATTCTCCCGCTCATCTTCCCTCGCGCGTAACGAGGCAGGAATTGGCACCTTCCATACACAAAAACGGGAGCTGTGTAGGGGGTTGCCAGGGTATCACAGGGCCTGCACCCTCCACCCTTCTGGATGAGCAATCCGAGACAAACTCGTCTTGGCGGCCTCCAACAGGCCGGTCGAGAGCAGGTTCCGGGTTCGAGGAAAAAAAAAGCCGGAAGCGTTTCCGGGGGGGCCGGCCGCTCGCAGTCGGGGGTGAGCGGCCGGACGGCGCCGCGACGAACCGCCTCACACACGGTCGCTTTCACAGGGCGCGGGGCCGGGCGCTCCACGCCGGAGCGGGCGCGGCCCCGACGGGCGCGGGGGCCGGCCGGGCTTCCTCATCGAGGAGAAGGAGCGCGCCTTCGCCGCTGGAATAGGCCTCTTCCCCGTGATGGACGACGTCGAGGCCGAGCCGTTCGGCGTGGTCGTCGGCGCGGACGGCCATCACGAGGCTCATCGTTTTCAGGAGGGCGAACGTGAGCAGGCCGCTGTAGACGAAGACGGCGAGGACCGAGAGGGCCTGGATGCCGAACCGGGTCGCGAGGGCCGGCAGCGGTCCGTCGGTCGAGCCGATCCGGACGGCGTCGGCGAAGACGCCGGTGAGCAGCGCCCCGGTGATGCCGCCGAGGCCGTGTGCGGCAAAGACGTCGAGCGCGTCGTCGAGCCGGGTGCGGGTCCGCCACCGGATGGCGAAATAGCTCGGCAGGGCCGCCAGCGCGCCAAGCGCCATCGACGAGAGGGGCGAGACGAACCCGGCGGCGGGCGTGACGGCGACGAGCCCCACGACGATGCTCGTGGCCACGCCGACGGCGGTGATCTTGCCCGTGCGGAAGTGGTCCAGCATCGTCCACACCACCAGCGTCGCCGCCGGAGCGAGCATCGTGTTCACGAAGGCGAGGCCGGCCGTCGCGTCGGCGGCCAGCGCGCTGCCGCCGTTGAAGCCGAACCATCCGAACCACAGCAGCCCCGCGCCCAGCAGCACGAACGGCACGTGGTGCGGCAGGAGGGCCCGGCGCCCGTAGTCCCGGCGCGGGCCGAGGAAGAGCGCCGCCGTCACCGCCGCCGCGCCCGCGTTGACGTGCACCACCGCGCCGCCCGCAAAGTCGAGCGCGCCGAGCCCGGCCAGCCAGCCGCCGCCCCACACCCAGTGACACACCGGCGCGTAGACGAACAGCACCCACAGCCCAATGAAAAGCATGTACGCCGGAAACCGCATGCGCTCCACCACCGCGCCCGAGATCAACGCCACGGTGATGACGGCAAACGTGCCCTGAAAAGCCATGAACAGCAGGTGTGGGATCGAGCCCTCGGCCTCCAGGCCGACGCCCCGGAGCAGCGCCATCGACCCGTCGCCGAGCCACGCCCCTCCCGTTCCGAAGGCGAGCGAGTAGCCGAGCAACGCCCACAGCATGCCCGCCACGCCGAGCGAGACGAAGCTCATCATCATCGTGTTCAGCGTGTGCTTCGCCCGCACGAGCCCGCCATAGAAAAAGGCCAGCGCCGGCGTCATCAGCATCACCAGCGCCGTTGACGTCAGCAGCCAGGCCGTGTCGGAA
Source organism: Rhodothermales bacterium (assembly GCA_026984335.1). GTDB lineage: Bacteria > Bacteroidota > Rhodothermia > Rhodothermales > ISCAR-4553 > JALSSK01. The sequence continues at coordinate 2,872 of JALSSK010000198.1, read as the reverse complement.
GCGGAGATCTCGGAGGCGGGCCCCTGCGCGTGGGCGGCGGAGACCCCGATGAAGAGCAAAGCCGGAAACCAGATGAAACGTCGCGTCATTTTGGCGGAGGTTGGATGATTCGGAACGGAAATTTCTATTGCGAAAACTAAGGCGTGTGAGTCATTTATTCAAAATAAATAATAAAAAATATGATGCAGCCTTTGAAAAAATCGAACAAGGCGGCTTTTAATCCTAAAAAAGAATATCGCATTTCGGGGTCCGTCATACGGGTGGATCCGCGTCTCGTTTGCGCCCCGCCGCCCCAACCGGTATGCCGTGCCGGCGCTATGGCCGGACCCGCGGAAACGCGCCCATGGAAAGCATCGAAAAGCTTCGGGAGATTCCGGCGCATGACGTCCGGCGGTTCGATGAGACATCGCGGAAGCACGAGCGCATCTGTCGCCGGGGGCAGACGGGCGTCGTCGGGCCGGCCGCCGGGACCTCGCGGCTCGAAATGCGGCGCGCGCGAGGTTCAAAGACATCCTCCGGGAAGTGGATGACTATGACGCAATGGGCGCGATGACTCCGGGAAAGGGGCGTATTTCCGGCAGGCGGTTTCCATCCCCGGGTCGCGCTCCCGGAAATGGGCGTGGATTCGGCAGAAGAGGATGCGGGCGGCGGCAGAAAGCTGAGGGCTGCCCGGGGAGACGTTCGGAGGTTTCTTCCGGGGGGCTTGACCCGACGACGACTCTTTGGGCGTTTATGCAAGGAGAGGAGGGGCCGCCTTTTCCCTGTTGCCGCCTCCCGAGAGTTGTCCCGAATCCTTCACACCCCAACCGCCGGACTCATGAGCCAATCTCCAGACAATCTCGACCTGATACGGGCCGCCTATGCCGCCTTTGCGCGAGGCGACGTGCCCGCGGTGCTCGGCCTGATGGATGAAAACATCGCGTGGCGGGAAGCGGAAGGCTTCCCGTACGGCGGTCTCTATCATGGCCCGGAAGCGGTGCTGAACAACGTGTTCATGAAGCTTGGGACGGAGTGGGAAGGTTATCAGGCGAAGGCCGAGGAGTTCATAGATGGCGGCGATACGTGTGTGGTGCTGGGCGCCTATCGGGGCACCTACCTCGCCACGGGCAAGCCGATGGAAGCGCCGTTTGCCCACGTGTGGAAGATGCGGGACGGCAAGGCGTATGCGTTCCGGCAATACACCGACACGGCGCTCGTGCAACGCGCGCTGGAGGCCTGATCGGGCCTCCAGCGCGGATGACAGACGGATGTCAGGCCAGGGGCCTATTCTGGTGGAAAGGTATCAATTCACCAGAAAGGAGAGACCATGCATCAGCCCATCGACCTCAAGCGGCTCCAGGATTTTTTCGACCCTTCGGACATCGGCTGGAAGCCCATCGCGCTCTCGAAGAAGACGGGCAAGGCGCTCGTGGCCGCCTACGTGAGCAACCGCGCCATCATGGACCGCCTCGACGCCGTGTGCGGGCCGGGCAACTGGCGCAACGAGTTCACCGCCGGGCCGAACGGGGGGCTGCTGTGCGGCCTCTCGATCCGCATCGTGCGCGAGGACGGCTCGGCGGAGTGGGTGACGAAGTGGGACGGCGCGGAGAACACGGACGTGGAGCCGGTCAAGGGCGGCCTCTCGTCGAGCATGCGCCGGGCGGCGGTTCAGTGGGGCATTGGAAGATATCTGTACGAACTGCCTTCGCCGTGGGTCGCCGTGGATGAGCGGGGCCGCATCGCGCAGACGCCCCCGATCCCGCGCCGCTTCCTGCCGAAACGCTCCGGCGACGGAGCCGCCTCGGAGACGCCGCCCGCTCCCCAACCTGCCGCTCCGGACCGGCGGAAACGCTCCGCCGCGAAGGATAACGCCGCCGGAAAACCCTCCCCAACCACCCCCCGCGATCCGGACGCGGACCGGTATTTCATGCCGGGGTGAAATACACTCGCCTGGCGCCGACATTCAGGCGGCTAACGGCCTTTTTGTATCGCCCTGAGATACTGCGTATTACGTAATGAGAATGGTTTTACGTAATGCGAAATGCGCGGCGGTTAAAAAAGCTCGTGTGTGGCCTTGTGTGTTCGGTCGTTTCTAGGAGTCGGCTTTCTTTGGCATGAGATACCACAGGACAAAAGCTACTAAAAACAAGGCTGGAATGTCACCCATGAGGTTTGCTTTCTCCGTATCATCAGAGAGCGCCTGAACGAGCATGATGCCGGCATGTACAAGGCTCGACCAAATCGTAAACCAGATGAGACTGGCATGAGCCAGAGGGTTTTTTGCGGCTCGAATCAAAAATATTCCCAACGTGATGTACATGCCCATGATCATCTGCTCATATTCGGGCTGTGCCGGCGTCCATCCCCAACCTGAGGGCCAGACCCACATCATCATGAGCGGAACTCCAATGATAAAGACAATGCCAAATACATAAAGGCTAATTTTCAGATATTTAAGCCTGTCGTCTTGCTTCATTGAGTAGTTCTCTTGTGGGTTCGGGAGTCTGCAGTGTTGAAGAAAGAGCCAATTTTTTTTTGTGAAGATAGGTAAATAGAATATGGGGCGCAACTGTTTGCCCTCGTCAGCCCAGTTCGTTTGCCATTGACCGAAAAACGGAACTTACCCCTGCGAGAGATACGCTGAAAAGTGCCATTGGTCATGCGCCCGTCGAGGGGAGGATCTCCCATGCTTTCATGAGTCGCCTTCCGATCAATCCTCCCCCTTGTCAAGGGGGAGTCCACCGGAGGAGGGAGGGGGTATTTGATGGTCCGAACGCAGGGAATCAGGCGCTACCCCTCCGACCCCTTCGGGGCCACCTCCCCTTCACAAGGGGAGGATCTCCCATGGCTTCATGAGCCGTCTCCGATTCCTCTGCCGTCCGGAAGCCGAGAC
>JALSSK010000197.1 GCA_026984335.1 Rhodothermales bacterium | reverse complement strand
GCTGCGCTTGCACCTCCTCCGGCGTCGGCCCGCCGAGGTAGGGCACGCCCTGGAAATCGGCGGTCAGGTTGCCGTCGAACGTGACGCGGTCGAGGTCGGTGTCTGCGGGGAGACGCCCGAGGTCGATGAGTCGTTGGAGCTGGCTCCGGAAGCCATCGGCGGTGGAGTTTTGCTGAAGGGCGTCGCTGTAGATGGCGTAGACGATCTTGTCGTAAAAGATGCCGTAGCCCCCGCGCAGGCTGCTCCGGGCGTCGAGCTTGTAGTTAAAGTTGACGCGGGGCGCGAGGTTGTTCCAGTCGCCGGAAGCGCCCCCGCCCTTCGAGAGGTTGTCGTAATCGTAGCGGAGGCCGAGCGTCACGTTCAGGCGGTCGCTCACGGAGACCAGATCCTCGACGTACACGCTCCAGACGTTCTGCCGGGCGCCGAAGGCCTTCGGTTTCAGTTCGACGCTGTAGTTGAGCACCTCCGGGCCGAGCGGCGCGAGGTCGTCCACCGTCAGGCTCGCACCGGGACGGTCGGCGCGCAGCCGGTCGAGCTGCTCCGTGGTGAGCTTCACGGTGTAGTTGCCGGACGGGTTGCCGCCGCCGGTGAGCGCGAAGTCCGCCGAGACCAGTTCGCCGCCGAGCTTGAACGTGTGATCCCCCCGGCTGACGGTCAGTTTTTGCTGAAGCTGGATCGTGTTCTCCACGTCGTCGAAGACGAAGCCGGGATGGCCGAGCACGGCCAGCGTGAGCTCCTGCGGATCGAGCACGACGACCTGCGGCTCCTCCTTCGCCCGCGCGTAGTTCCACCGGAAGCGGCCGTACTGCACGTTCGTCTCCGAGACGAAGCCGTTGCCCACGTACGTGTTCATGAGCGCCACGAGCGCCGAGTTGCGGTCCTGCGTGTTGGCGGCGGAGGGGAACGTGACGCCGCCGTCGAGGCCGCCGCCTTGCCGCTCGATCCGCACCGCGCCGAGGTTGGCGCGCAGCGTCGTGCGGAGGCGGTCGTTCCACCGGTGATCGATGCGGGCCGAGGCGTACGTGAACCGGTTCTGCCCCTGAATGGTCTCCGCCAGGCCGAGTTGCGGCACGCTCAAAAGGTTGTCCTTGAAGTCCGTCGTATGCTCCAGGTCGACGTAAAAGAACGTTCGGTCCTTGACGATCGGGCCGCCGACGGCGAAGCCGCCCTGTTGCCGCATGAAGCCGTTTTTCACCTGATTGCCCGAGAGGTCGCGCTGGGCGTACGGCGAGTCGCCGTCGAGGGCCGGGCCGGGGCGCGTGAGGTAGAAAGCCTCGCCCGTGAGCCGGTTGCTCCCCGACTTCGTGGTGATGTTGAAGACGCCGTTGCCCGTCCGCCCGAACTCCGTCGAATAGTTGTTCGTGAGCACGGTGACGTCCTGCACGAAGCCCGTCGGGACGGCGAATTTCTGACCGCCGAGGAAGTTCTCGTTGTTGTCCATCCCGTCGATCATGTAATTGACGAAGAGGGAGTTGGCCCCGTTGACGCTCACGTTCGGCGCTTCGGGATAGAAGCCGGTGGCCTGCGTCACGTTCGGCAGCCGGTAGAGCGCCCGTGTCACGTCGCGCCCCTCGACGGGGAGCATTTCGACCTCCCGCTCGCTCAGCGTAGCCGACACCTCGGCGTTGACGGTATTGATCTCGGCAAAGCTCGTCTGCGCCGTCACCGTCACCTCATCGAGCTCGACCGTGCGGACGGGCACGAGCAGCAGCACGATGCTTCGCGTATAGTTCGATCGGAGGCGGATGGCTTCGGCGCGGGCCTCGTAATAGTCGTCCGTCTCAGGCACGAAGACGTCGTATGCGCCCGCCGTCGTCACGCTCGGGAAGCGCGCCTTGCCCTGCGCGTTCGTCGTCTGCTGCCGCTCATAACCGATGGCTTCGTTGACGACGCGCACTTCGGCGCCCACCACGGGCCTGCGCGTCTCGAAATGCAGAACGGTGACTTCGAGCCCGGCCTGCGCCCGCGCCACACCGGCGACGCCGCAGATCAAAAGGGCGAACAGGAGACTCCTTCGGAACAACATGAAATCGGAAAAGGGTGATGGCGGAAAGGGGAGAGGGGACAAGGTACTCCTTCGATATCCTCTTTTCCGAAATGTTACGCCGTGTTTACGTCTTCGTCCATGAAAATACGGGTGAGATCCGCGTGCCCCCTTACGTCCGGCCGTCGCGCCTGAGCCTCGGAGCGTCGCCCCGATTTCGGTCCGTCAGGCTCTCGCCAAAAAAGAACGGGGGAAGGCGACCGTCACCTTTCCCCGTTGCGCCTCTGGACCGTTTAGGTGCTACGCTCTTCCTTGCGGAGCGTCGATCACCGGTTGCTCCTCTCGCCGAGAACACATGAAGAACAACACCATTGCAACACAGCCTAACAGCATGTTTCGGAGCAACACCCTCAGAGGATCGTCCTGACCCGTCAGGCTTCCGAAACATCCGCAGGAAAATCCGAGACCCCGCAATATGGCATAACCCACGACACCCGAGAAAGCGAAAAAGACAAACATGGCGGCAAGGTAAGTGCCCGGGTGACGCCTCAGCAAGATCAGCGCCCCTCCGATCATGGATTCTGTTGTTATAACGATCAGAAAAAGAATCCGGGCGCCCCATGTGTCAAAACCAAAGACTGAAGTGATAAAGTTTAGGAATGGAGAGGGATTAGCTATTTTCCCAGCCACGGCGAACATGAATACGCCAAATAAAACGAACTGGCCTGTGGTTCTCAATGCGTGGTGCATCCGTCCTCTCAGGTTTAATCCCCTTCCCGGCTAAGATAAAAAGAAACAACCGTTGTGTCTTGTACACAGTAAAGTTGATCGTTGTACACCAGACCTTTTCTTGCAAACGAAATGGGGACCGCTCCTGAGCCAATATATGCGCCTGTTTTGGCATCATACCGATCCAGGAAGTATTTTCTCCCGGTGTCAGTAAACTTTGTGAATACATATAGGGCATTATTGTGTATAGCTATGGATAGGTTTTTGATTTTTCCTTTTGGGGCTTGCATTATTCTTCCGTTATTTGTGATTCGATTTGCTTCGGAAGGTAAAGGGAATCCATCGATCATCTCTATACTCTTCACCAGCCTTCCGTTTGTATCATGGTAAAAGAAATAACCGGCGTAAAATGGCACATAAATAAATTCGTCATCTCCAACAGGAACCAGATTGCCGTCAAGCGCGAGTCGATCATTTACCTGCTCTTCCAGCGGGTTGCCGAATCGGCGAATTTCCTTCCCGGTAGAATCAACCAGAAGAAACAGATCGGGACTCATGAGGGTCAGCAAAACGATGGTTTCCCCCACCGGCGCCATACGTATGGCCAGGTCTGGGATTGAAAAACTGGAGAGGTAGGTTCCATCCGTTTTGAAGATCGAGA